>CAYOTJ010000188.1:0-7171 GCA_964406855.1 uncultured Saprospiraceae bacterium | reverse complement strand
CTGCTCCAGAAACTCTGGGGGCTGCTGCCAGTCGACCTGCTCTTCCAGCTCGGGGGCTGCACCCCTCACGCGGCTCCGCAGCGACATGATCGTTTCGGGGCGCCCGCGTGAAGGATGGGAGCGGTATGGGGCCGCCGAAGCAGTTTGCCCAGACGGAGGATAAAGTTTAAGGCGGCCCCATAATAGCGGACAGCCTGACCCCGGCCCCGCCCCTGCGGAGCGCAACCTCCAGGCCGGGTAAAATGCCCGGGTGGGGCCGGGGGCACGCCCAAATAAAAAAAATCGCCGGGCAGGAGCAGGTTGCAGGCGAGCATTTTTGTCCTTCCTGTGCAACATGCGTGAACCCTGATGTAACATGCGTGAACCCGGTCAAAAAGTTGCAACAAACGTGAACCGCGATGCAACGTAAGCGAACCCGCCAACCCGATCTGGCGCTATACTTTGGGGCTATGAACGCACGACCACAACATACCTTATGGATTCTTTGCTTAGCGCTGGTTCTTTGCTCGGCGCTGTCCCCCCGTTCTGCTGCCGCACAGGCGCACTACAACGTTCGGGTGGATACGGTAATGGTACCGGGGCTGCCGGGGCTGCATTCTTTTGCCATTGCGCGCCACGAAGGCAAATGGCTGCTGCTGGGCGGCCGACAAGACGGTATGCACCCTAAGTTTGGCGGTTTTGGCGCCAACCAGGCCAATGTACACATTCGGGTGGTGGACCCCCAAACGGCTGAGGTGTGGGAGCGCCCCCTGAGCGGGCTGCCCGACACCCTGCGCGAGCAATTGCAGAGCGCTAATATGGTGTACCACCAGCACGAGGAAACGCTGCTCTTTGTGGGCGGCTATGGCCGCAGCGAGCTCGCTCAGAACCACATTACCTATCCTTATCTCACACTTATTGACGTGCCGGCCCTGATCGAAGCCGTTGTAAGCGGCGGCCCGATGGAGGAGCACTTCCAACAGATACGCGACCCCTTCTTTGCCGTCACCGGCGGCCAGATGCAGCGGCTGGCGGATACGTTTTACTTGGCCGGCGGCCACCGCTTTGACGGGGTGTATTCGGCCAATTCGGAAAATCCCTTCCAGGCCTACACCAACGGCATTCGGAAGTTCATGTTGCAAGAGAGCGAAGGCCGCTGGCAGGTGAGCGCGCAGCAGGAAGTTTTAGACGAACTGAACCTGCACCGCCGCGACTACAACCTTTCGCCCAGCGTTTTTGCCGATGGAGAGGTGGGCTTTACGCTTTTTGCCGGCGTCTTCCAGCCGGGTTTTGCACTGGCGCCTTTCCTCAACTTAGTGGAGGTGCGCACGTCGGCGGGCCATGCCTCTGTGGAGGGTTTCAGCCAATTTTTGGCCAACTACCACTGCGCCCGCGTGCCGCTATATGCACAGTCGGCCAATGAGATGCACACCTGCTTTTTCGGCGGCATCAGCCGCTACTGGATCGACGAGCAGGGGGCGTTGGCCAGCGACGGCCGCCTACCCTTTGTGAATACCATCAGCCGCGTGACCCGCCGGGCCGACGGCAGCTATGAGGAAGTGGCCTTCGACAATAGGATGCCCTATTATACCGGTACCGGGGCCGAATTTGTGTTGGCTGAGGGCGTGCCCGTCTTTGCCTATGAGATGATCGACTACGACGCCCTGCCCGAGGGCAGCAATCTGCTGGGCTACATTGTGGGAGGCATTGTATCGCCAGACAACCAGCGCAACCCTTTTGTGGCCAATACGGTGGGTATTACGTCGGCCAATGCGGCCCTCATTCGGGTGTATTTGGAGAAAAACCCCGTGACGACGGCCTCCGGGCAGTCGTTGGACGGGCGCTACGACCTGGGGCTGTCGGTATCGCCCAACCCCACCGCCGACCAATGGCAACTGAGCCTGAATATGCCGGCAGCCGGTCGGCTCCGCTACTTGGTGCAGGATGCCGGGGGCCGGCTGTTGCGGGTAGAAGATGCGGGGCTTCAGCAGGCCGGCCCCCTGACGCTGTGGGCGCCTGCCGCCGATCTGCCGGCGGGGCTATACCACATCACGGTCAATATTGATGGCGTATGGGCGGCTGCGGCCACGGCCATCCGCCAGTAGTATAAGGTCGGGATGCATACATCTTGGCTTAGAACGATAGTCTGTAATTTTTTTTCATCAAACAAAGTGCATTAGTCATGATTAAACGGCTACTCACCTTCTTTTTTGCGGCTGTTATGGCCGGCGTTTCCAGCTTTGCCCAGGTTGCTCCCATAGTGGTGGCAGAGGGCTTTAATAAAGGCCTTATCGGCGTTGAAGTGGATGCCAACGGCAACCTATGGGTTACGGAAAACGGCACGGGCAACGACGACGGCCAGATTACCATCATCGACCCCGCCGGCAACAAGACGCTCTTTATGACCGGGCTGCCCAGCACCTACATCCAGGCTGCGGGCGAAATTGTGGGCTCGTACCGCACCTATCAGCGCCCCGACAACAAAGTGCTGATTGTAGTAGGCGAGGGCGCTCATGAGCGCTCCGAAACCCTGCTGCTGGTAGATAAGTCGGACTTCACCCCCGGCACGCCCCTCACCTTGGCCAATGTGGAACAGGTGATCGATCATGGCGAGTTTGTGCATGGGCTGGGCTTTCCGCAGTCGAACCCTTTCAACGTTACCTGGGACGCCGATGGCAACATCTACACTGCCGATGCCGGCGCCAACTCCATTGTAAAGTGGGATCGGAACACCGGCGCATTCAGCTTAGTGGCTACCCTGGAGCGCTTCCCCAATCCGCTGCCCTTTGGCCCGCCTATGGTTGACCCCGTGCCGACCAAAGTATTGGCTAAACCCGACGGTACCTTTCACATTTCCCAGCTTACGGGCTTCCCTTTCCTACAGGGCGCCGCTAATGTGTACAACTTAGACGCCGCCGGCAATGTGAGCGTGCATGCTTCGGGCTTTACCTGCCTCACCGATATGGCTTTCGACCCCACCGACGGCAACCTCTGCGTATTGCAGTTTGGCGTATTCGGGCAGGTCGACTCTACCCTCAACTTCATTCTGGGCACGCCGGCAGTGATCAAGATCATGCCCGACGGCAGCCGCGACACCTTAGCGCGGGGCATGGGCGGCTTGTCGTCGAGCTTTACATTCGATGCAGCCGGCAATGTGTACGTCACCGATCTGGTGTTTGGCCAGGTGCTCAAGTTTGGCTTAGTAAGCAGCGCCGACGAGCCTGTATTTACGCCGGCTTCCGTGCGGGTGTTCCCCAACCCGGCGCCTGCGAGCGAAGTGACAGTGGCCTACCAATTAGAAGAGGCTGCCGAGGTATCGCTGGAGGTATACGACATCAACGGCCGGCTGGTGAACCGCATACAGGAGGGTCTGCGCATTGCGGGCGCCCATCAACTGCGCTGGAACGCTGCCGGCATGCCGGCGGGTATGTATGCCTATCGCCTGCGGGCCGGCAAGGCGCTGGCTACGGGCACGGTACAGTTGGTTCGCTAAATTCATACCACCTCTTTTCATGACCAAATAACCACATCTGTTATGAGAATCACCACTTTTGCCAGCTTACTGCTCACTTTAGTTTGTATGTTCGCACTGCTGCAATGTACGGAAAACAAGGCGCCCGAAGCGCCCGCCGAAGTTACTGCCGAAGCCAGCCAGGCGGACCTCGTCAAGCGGGGCGAGTACCTGATGGGCATTTTGGGATGCCACGACTGCCACTCGCCCAAGCGCTTGGGCCCCAACGGCCCGGAGATCATCCCCGAGCTGCACCTGTCGGGCTACCCAGCCGAGCGGCCTGTGGGAACCATCGTGCCCGAAGCGCTTCAGCAGGGCTGGATGCTCTTTGGCGGCGACGGCACCTCGGCCGTAGGCCCCTGGGGCGTGAGCTTTGCAGCCAACCTCACCTCCGACGAGTCGGGGATAGGCAACTGGTCGTACGAGCAGTTTAAGATAGCCCTCACCCAGGGCAAAGCTAAGGGCTTGGCCAGTGGCCGCCCGCTGCTGCCGCCCATGCCCTGGTTCAACTACATCGGCATGAAAGAGGAGGATATGCAAGCTATCTTTCAGTACCTGAAGAGTACGCCGCCAGTGAAGAACATTGTTCCGGCGCCCATTCCGCCGGCTACGGCAGGCTAAGCGCTTAATTTTCATTAAGCGTTTGGAAATTACCTGAATGTGCTTATCTTTGCGTGCCTTTTTAGGGGCCTGCGGTTGGAAACCGCGGTTTATTTCACGCTTTAAGACAACTTTATTATGGAAATCGTAGCCTTTACCGGCCATCCGCGTGCGGATTTGGGTAAAAAAGCTTCAAAAGCTGTACGCCGCGAGGGGTTCATCCCGGCTGTAATCTATGGCTCTGGCGATCCGTTGCACTTCTCTACGACCTGGGCCGATGTGCGCCATGCCGTTTATACCCCGGAGTTTAAGATCATAGAAGTAACGCTTGATGGCGCCACTCACCGCTGTATCGTCAAGACGGTGCAATACCATCCGGTTTCAGATCAGATTTCACATATCGATTTCCTGCGCCTCAGCCCCGGCATGCCGGTAAAGGTTGAAGTTCCGGTTCGGTTTAAGGGCACTTCTCCCGGCGTTCGCGCGGGTGGCAAGTTGCTTCAGTTGATGCGCCGCGTGCAGATCAAAGCTACACCGGAGAATCTGTCTGATGAAGTAAGCCTCGACATATCCAGATTGGAACTGGGCCAATCGATTCGCGTACGCGACATCGAAGCCGTAGCCAATGTAGAAATTATGGCTAACGGCAGCATTCCGGTGGCTACCATTGAAATTCCGCGTGCTCTGCGTAGTGCGGCAGCGGCGGCGGCGGCCTCTACAGGCAAGAAGAAGTAAATATAAGTTGGGCCCGCTCGCGGGCAGCATTATAGGAATAACATCCCGAGCGCCATGGTATGGCCTCGGGATGTTTCATTTTAGGATTGCAGTATTACTTTGGAGGGGTGCGTCCGGCAGCGAAAAAGCCGGGCGGCATCAGCTACTAATAACCTCAGCGGAGCCGGCAGCGGGCGCAAGTGGGCCATTTTCGCTAACTTGCGCTCAAAACCGGCTCTTTATGCGTATTTTGGAATTTAGTGATCCACATCGGCGCAAGCACTTCGACTTCTTCCGCCAGATGGATCAGCCACACTTCAGCCTTTGTGCCAATGTGGATATAGCTCCTTTTCTGGAGGCTGTGCGGCAGTTGAAACTGCCTTTTACGCCGGCTATGGTGTATCTACTCTCCCGTACAACCAATGATATTCCCGCATTTCGGCAGCGCCTAAGGGGCGATCAGGCCGTTGAACATGAGCGGATATCCCCTTCTTTTACCGTCACAACGGATGTTTCAGACACTTTCAGTTTTTGTACGGTCCCTTACCAGGCTTCACCTGGCGCTTTTATTGTAGCAGCTCAGGCCGCTATGGAGCGGATGCGCACCCATCCCAGCTTTGAAGACGAGGAAGGGCGCGATGATTATATCTTTATGTCGGCCATTCCGTGGGTGAGTTTTACAGGGATTACCCACGCCATGCACTACTCGCCGGTTGATGCCGTGCCCCGCATTTCCTGGGGTAAATACTTTGTGCAAGGCCCACAGGTAATGATGCCCCTTTCCGTACAAGCCCACCATGCTTTTGTAGACGGGCGGCACATGGGGGCGTTTTTTATGGGCTTACAAGACTATTTGGATCGAGCCGGTGAAATATTGGGCGAAAAGATGTAACATTTTTGCGAATTTTCGCTGAAAGAATTTAATTTTGCCCTTATATGAGCGCAAAATCACCCAACGAGCGAATACTGTTCGGCCTCAAGGTTAAACAGTTGCGACAAAAGCGAGGGCTCTCCTTTGCAGAGCTCGCTGCCAAAACCGGCATGTCGGTATCCTATCTTAACGAAATTGAAAAGGGCAAAAAATACCCCAAGGACGACAAACTGGCCCACTTGGCCCGAGCATTGGGCGCCCCTCAGCAGGAGCTCGTCCGACAGGAGCTTGACAAGAGCCTGGCGCCGGTAGAGGAACTGCTGCAATCCAATTTCCTCAATGAGCTGCCGTTGGATGTATTTGGCATTGAAATGAGCAAAGTGGTAGAGCTCATTGCCAGTGCGCCCACGCGGGTGGGCGCATTTATCACCACTTTGCTGGAACTTTCGCGCAGCTATGCCGTTCGGGAGGAGAATTTTTACTTCGGGGCGCTGCGCTCTTATCTGGAGCTCAACAACAACTACTTTGAAGACATAGAGGAGGCTGTCCGACGGTGTATAGCCGAGTTTGGACTTGGCGCCCAGCGCCCGCTACCCGCAGAGCAGCTACAGTCGTTATTAGAGCAGCGCTATGGCTATACCGTCATCCCCGATGGTCTTGACCCCCACCCTGAGTTGGCTGAACTTCGGGCGGTATTTTTACCTCAGAAACGGCATTTATTGCTCAGCAGCCGGCTTACGGGAATGCAGCGAGCCTTTCAATTAGGCAAAGAACTGGGCTTTCAGTATTTAGGTCTTAAAGAGCGGGCGCTCACTTCCAGTTTGCTTAAGAGCCGCGTATTCGAGGAAGTACTCAACCATTCCAGAGCTACTTATTTTAGCGTAGCCCTCCACATTCCGCTTGATGCTTTTGTGGCCGACATGAACCGGTTCTTCTCCGCCGATCGCTGGAACCCGGAAGCTTTTTTGCAGATAATGCGCAACTACGACGCATCTCCGGAGATGTTCTACCACCGGCTCACCAATGTTTTACCGCGCTTTTTTCACATTCCCAAGTTGTTCTTCCTGCGCTTTGTTCATTCCCTTGACCAAAACGAATTTGAGGTCGATCGGGAACTCCACCTCAATCGGCGCCACCACCCTCATGGCAACGGGCTGCTGGAACACTACTGCCGTCGGTGGGTGAGCGTATCGTTGCTGTCTGATTTGTACCAACTCCAGAAAGAAGGCAAGTTTGTAAGCACCATCGTAGGCGCCCAGCGATCGCGTTACATCGGTACCGAAGACGAGTACCTGTGCATAACCTTAGCCAGACCCGGCTACCCATCGCCCAACCAGAATGTAAGCGTAACCCTGGGGCTGCTCATAAACGACGATGTGCGCAGGCAGGTGAAGTTTCTCGATGATCCGGCCATACAGGTACGAGAGGTGAATAAAACCTGCGAGCGCTGCGCGCTCACCGACTGCGTAGAACGAGCTGCGCCCCCGGTAGTAGTA
>CAYOTJ010000187.1:0-7178 GCA_964406855.1 uncultured Saprospiraceae bacterium | reverse complement strand
ACCCCCGGCCCGTAGGTAAACACTCCTTCGCCAGGGCTTAGCGCTAAAGGGGCCGGGGGGCACGCCCACCCCGAGAACAATTTTTTTAGGCTATTAAGTTTTCATTTGCCATATTATAGCTTTACTATCAAGGGCTTGAGGCGCGTATGATAACGGCTTTTAGCGAAAATTCGCATCATTGTGCGGTTAAGTGTTTGTTAATTAAGGGGTTTTTGCCACCTTTGTGTCAGGGTTTGGATGTGCTGAACCCTCGAACGGACTTGAAGCAACTAATTATTGTAAAACCAAACTTTTCTAGAATGAAAAGACTCTCACTAGTTCTTATGATGGTGTTGTTGGGCGCTGCCGGACTTATGGCGCAGCGCAGCATCACCGGCCGGGTGACGGAGGCCAGCGGCGAGGCGTTGATTGGCGCCAGTATTCTGGTGAAAGGCACCTCTTCGGGCACGGTTACCGACATTGATGGCAAGTACAGCCTGTCGATACCGGCAGGGGCCACCACGGTAGTATTCAGCTACACGGGCTTCAAAGCTCAGGAAGTGACGCTTGGCGCTTCCAGTGTTGTTGATGTAATCATGGAGGTAGATGCCGTGAGCCTGGAAACTGCCGTAGTGGTAGGCTATGGCACGCAGCAAAAGCGCGACGTTACGGGGTCTATCTCGCAGGTAAAAGGCGAGGAGATTGCGAACTTGGCTACGCCGAGTTTTGTGCAGCAATTGGCCGGCCGTGCCGCGGGTGTGCAGATTACGCCACCGAGCGGTATTTTGGGCTCGGCGCCTCAGATACGCGTCCGCGGTGTAAACTCGATTTCTTCGGGCACGGGGCCGCTGATCGTTATTGATGGTGTGCCGGTGTTCAGTGGCGATGTAGGCTCTTCGACGCCTAACAACGCGCTTGCTGACCTCAACCCCTCCGACATTCAGTCGTTTGAAATCCTGAAGGACGGTGCTGCTACGGCCATTTATGGCTCGCGGGCTTCCAATGGCGTGGTGCTCATCACCACCAAGCGCGGTCAGGCAGGCAAGGCGCGTTTCAACTATGACGCTTATGTAGGCGTGGCTCAGGCTACCAACCTGTTTGACCTGCTGAATGCCGAGCAGTTTGTAGAGATCAACAACGAGAAAAACCGCAATGCAGGCGGCACTACGGATATTGCAGCCCTGCAAACCCGTGCTGACGGCAGCGTTGTGCAAACCGACTGGAATGATGTGGTATTCCGCAATGCCATGCAGCACAACCACGTGTTGTCGGTGAGTGGCGGTACGGAAAATACCAACTACTACTTCTCGTTTGGTTTCTCTGACCAAGAGGGTATTGCTGTTGCCAACAGCCTTTCGCGCTATACGTTCCGCGCCAACCTCGACCAGAAGGTGAACCGCTGGCTGAAAATTGGTTTTGCGAGCGGCGTTACGCGCCAGGAAAACCTGGGTCCGCTGACGGGCTCCAACAACCTGTCGGGCAACACTTTCTCGGTGATGCGTATGTTCCCGAACGTAGACGTTTACGACGAAAACGACCCCACGGGCTACAACCTCGACGATGCCAACCCTCGTACGTTGGGTCGCGGCGCCAACTCGATTGAGATTGCCAACGGTTTGCCCAATCAGCGGTTTGTATTGGACAAAGACATCCGCCGCGCCGACAGTTGGCGCTTGCTGGGTAATACTTACGTCGATATTGCCCTGAGTAAAGACCTGACCTTCCGCTCGCAGATCGGTATCGACGGCAGCTATGTAGAGGACTTCCTCTTCCAGGATCCCCGCCATGGCGACGGCTTCTCGGCTAACGGTCGCGTATCGCAGGCTTTCCTGCCTTCGCTGCGCTGGAACTGGCAGAACGTATTGAACTACAATAAGACGTTTGCCAACAAGCACAACTTAGGCATAACTTTGGTACAGGAATACCAAAAGCAGCGCGAGAGCTTCTACCGGGCTACGATCTCCGACTTGTCTGACCGCTTCTTCCAGGAAAACATCATCACCGGTACCTTTGCCAACCAGCAGGCTACGGGCGACCTTGAAGAGAATGGCCTGGCTTCTTACCTCGGCCGCGTAAACTACAACTTCAACCGCAAGTACTATATCAGCGCTTCTATCCGCCGCGACGCCTTGTCGTCTTTGCCGGAGAAAGGCCGGGTGGGCTACTTCCCGGCGGCTTCTTTTGCATGGCGCATATCTGAAGAGTCGTTCTGGGGCGGCCTGTCGGATGTTATTTCCGACTTCCGTATCCGCGGTTCGTATGCACAGGTGGGCAACACCAGCATTGGCAACTATCCGTATGTAGGTTCTTATGGCGCAGGCCAGTATGCTTCGCAAAATGGTATTGCCTACAACAACTTTGGCAACGACCTGCTGAGCTGGGAATCGCAAACGAAGTATGACTTCGGCTTCGATATGGGCTTGCTGGAAAACCGCATCAACCTGTCGTTGGCTTACTGGATTCAGGACAACGACGACATCATCCTCGAAGCGCCCACGGCGCCTTCGCTGGGTATCCCCAACAACCGCATCAGCCAGAACATTGGCCGCGTGAAAGGTCAGGGTATTGAAGTAACGGTTGACGCTACCGTTGTAAATACGGGTAAGTTTACGTGGAATGCCGCTTTCAACATCACCACGCAAACCAACGAAGTGTTGGGTCTCGTAAACAATCAGGACATCGTTACGGATTACAACATCATCCGCGTGGGCGAGTCGCTCCGCTCGATCTATGGCTATGAGTACTGGGGCGTTAACCCTGCCAATGGCAACCCCGTTTACTTCAGAGCCAACGGTACGCTCGTAGAGAACGAAATCAACAACGGCGCATTCTATGTGTTTGACCCCGCTAACCCGGGCACCCGGGGCGAAACCACCACGCTGTCGGCTACTACCGACCGCAAAGTGTTGGGCGTGGCCATTCCGAAGTGGTTCGGCGGCTTTGACAACAATTTCAGCTTCGGGCCTTTCGATGCCAACATCTTCATCCGTTTCTCGGGTGGCAATGTGATCATGAACCGCACCCGCGCCGACCTGCTGGAGCAAGCCTTCAACAACAACGGTACGGAGATTTTGGGTCGCTGGCAGAGCCCCGAAAACCCCGGCGACGGCCAGACGCCCCGCTTGGTACTGGGCCAGAGCAACCGCGTAAACAACCCCAACGTAGCGGTTTCCCGCTTTGTTGAGAAGGGCGACTTTGTGCGCTTCGGCAACATCTCTTTGGGCTATACGCTTCCTAAGAACCTGTCGCAGAAGGCCAGCATCGAATCGCTGCGCATCTTCGTTCAGGCGCAAAATGCCATCACGTTTACGCCCTACACGGGTATTGACCCCGAGACGAATACCAACGGCTTTGGTGTTGACTTTAACGGCAACCCCCAGCAACGCGTATACTCCTTTGGTATCAACCTCGGCTTCTAATTTCACTAAACCAAGTGCATCATGAAATTATTCAGCATAAATAAAACTTTTTTCCTCACGGCCGGCCTGGCGGTTGCACTGGGTCTGTCTGTGGTGTCTTGTGACAAAGACACAACCGAACTGCTGCCTTACGACCGCATCACCGAGACTGCCGCCTTCGAAACGCCGGAGCGTTGCGAGTTGTCGATGGTGGGCGTTTACGACGCCGCACAGAGCGGTTTCTACCTCAATAATACGGTGCGTGGCTATCCTTTTGGCGCCGCTAACGTAGAACAAGGCGACAACCGGGGCGAAGACATGCTCAACGTAGCTACCTTCTATGCCATTACGTATGAGTCTACTTATGATCCCACTACAGCCAACAACCAGTACCACTGGGAAACGCTGTACGCGCTGGTCAACCGGGCCAACATCATCATTGAAGGCGTGCAAAAAGCGGCCGCTGCCGGTGTTATCACCAATGCCAAGGCGCTGGAGTACGAAGGCGAGTCGCGTTTCCTTCGCGCCTTAGCTCACCACGAGCTGCTCGTTCACTATGCTCGCCCCTATGGTCATACGGCCAATGCTTCTCACTTAGGCGTGCCTTACCGCACTACGGCCATCAATACGACGGCTGCCTTAGAAGCATCGCTGCTGCAAGGCCGCAATACGGTGGCCGAGTGCTACAACCTCATCCTGGAAGACCTCAATTTTGCTGAGGCCAACCTGCCGGCTACCCGCACGGGCTCGCGCAACATTACGCGCGCCACTTCCGGCGCCGCCGTAGCGCTCAAAACGCGCATCTACCAGCACATGGGTCGTTGGGATTCGGTGATCAGCGAAGGGGTGAAGCTCATCAGCGGCAATGGCTATAGCCTCATGGCTACGCCGGAAGGCGTGTTTGCCAATAACGCAGCCAATACGGAGTCGATTTTTGCCATCGAAAATTCCCAGGTAGACAACGCCGGCGTAAACGGCGCCCTTCCGGTAATGTACTCCATTTCTCCGGGCCGCGCCCTGGTGGCCATCAGCCCCATTATTTACAATGCGCCCTTCTGGGAGGCTTCCGACCTGCGTCGTACTCAATTGGTGAAAAACAATGGCCGCGCTTACTTCTCGCACAAGTATCGCAACATTGCTACGCAAGACGACTACAACCAGATCATCCGCTATGCAGAGGTACTGCTGAACGTAGCTGAAGCTTATTCGCGTAGCAATAATGTAATTGATGCTCTGCCGCTGCTGAACGCTGTGCGCAACCGCGCCGTGACCGACGTTTTGCTACAATATACGCTTCTGTCCTTTATTACCCCCAAGGCCATGACGCAAGCTATCCTCAACGAGCGTCGCATCGAGTTCTTGGGCGAAGGTCGTCGTTGGGCTGATATTCATCGTCTCGCCAATGATCCCGACTTCTCTACGGGCGGTATTCCGGCTAAAGTGCGTTACAACAACACCACTTTTGCAAGCTGGGGCCCCGGCGTAGATTATACCAATGGCGTTTATACGGGTAATGCTGCCGTGGCGACTATCCCGTATTCCGACTATCGCTTTGTATGGCCTATTCCGCAAACGGAGTTGAATACCAACCCCACGCTGCGCGCCCAGCAGAACGAAGGCTACTAATAGCGTTAGTGCCTCTTACCGGCAGGCTGCCTGAGCAGTTGTGAAAACCGGTAAAAAAACATCCCGGATGCCGGGCCTTTGGCCTGGATCCGGGATGTTGCTTTTAGACCATACGGCAGGGCAGAGGCCGAGCCTAAAAGTCGGCGCCTATTGCCACCAACCAGTTTCGCCCCGCCTGCGGGTACAGGCCGCGGTCTACGGTCAGGGCCTCGTCTACGCGGTAGCGATAGCTCCAGCCATTGGTTTCGAGCTGGGCGTCGGTTATATTTTGCACCACAAAGCTGAAGCGCAAGGCGCGCTTGCCGCCCAATTGCCGGCGGTAGCTGAGGCGCCAGTCGGCAAAGGCATAAGGATCAATCACATTCCCTTCGTCGCCGGAATTGTCTAAGTAGCGCTTGCTCACATGCTTGCCTTGTAGGGCGGTTTCCCATTGCCCGGCTTTGCCCGCTCCGGAGGGGAAGGCGTAGCGCATTTCTGCGGCAGCTACTACGGCGGGCGAAAAAGCTAAAGGCGTTTCGGTTCTGGCTATGGCCTCCTGCCCGAGGTAGTTGAAGTCGGCATCATAGCGGTCGATGTATTCTGTAAACCGGGCTACCCGATTGCGGCTCACGGCTAAGTTGGCCTGTATAGAGAGGGGGGCGCTCACTTGCCAGGCGCCGCTGAGCTCTAAGCCCACCCGATAGCTGCGCGCTAAGTTGATGCGCAGGTACTCGCCTACGTCGTTGAGCTGCCCGTTGAGGGCCAATTGGTCAATGTAATACATGTGGTAGGCATTGGCCTCAAAAGCGAGCTTTTCTGTGCGGTAGCGCCAGCCCAGCTCGGTGTTGTAGAGTCGCTCGGGCCGGGGCCGGACGGCGGGCGGATTGTCTACATAGTCGTTGCGGTTGGGCTCGCGCCGGGCAATGCCGAAGCTCAGATAGGCCTGGGCTTCACGGCTTGCCTGATAGGTGATGCCGGCCTTTGGATTTACAAAGGTCAGGCGGTCTTCCTGATCGATTCGGTTGAGCTGGTCGTCTAAGCCCAGAAACTGGTAGCCTACCTGGCGCAGTTGCAAGTCGGCGTATAGGTCCCAGCGTTCGGCTATGGGATAGTTAACCTTCGCAAAAACGTTGAAATCGGTCTTCAGTCCGTCGTTGTCGTAATAGCGATGGCGAATTTCAGACAAGCCCGCAAAGCGTGCCCAGACGACCTCCCCAAAGTGGCCGCCGTCGTAGCGGCTGTAAGCGCCGCCCAGCGTAAATTGCAAGCCGCTGCCCTCGTGCTGATGGTGCAGGCCATAGGCCACGCCCAGCAAATGATTGTCGAGCCAGCGTCGCCGGATGAGATCCGATATCGTATCCTGCCCTAAGGGCGCAATGCCGTAGCCGGGCAGGTATTCTCCGGCTTTGTATTGCTCGAAGAACCCGGCGCCCCGGGTGTAGTAGCCCGAGAGATTGAAGCGCCAGGCATCATTCAGTTGGTGGTTGAAGAGGAGTTGCAGATGGGTCTGCCCGTAGTCGTCGACCTCGTTGTCGTAGGGCTCGCCGGCTTTTTCAGTGCCCGCTATGTTGAAGGTTCGGGTTGCGGGGTCTTCAACCAGCGCGGCATCAAGGCCATACCAGGCCTGATAGGTGACCTCCGCGCCCTGAAAGGCGTTGATGCGCAGGGTGCTGCGCTTGCCTAAGTAGGCGCCCGACAGGAACCAGGCCCGCAGATCGGCCGAAGCCCGGTCGATGTAGCCGTCGGAGGTGATGCGGCTGAGCCGCCCGTCGAGGGTGAAGCGCTCGTCGATGAGGCCTGTGCCAAAGCGCAGGCTGCCGCGCCAGGTGTTGAAACTGCCCGCCGTGCCGTCGAGGGAGGCATAGGCCTCGCGGTTCACCTTCTGGGTGTTGATGTTGATGGTGGCGCCAAAAGCGCCGGGGCCATTGGTGGAAGCGCCCACGCCCCGCTGAATTTGTACCTCCTCGGCCGAGCTCATGAAGTCGGGCAGATTGACCCAGAATACCGCCTGCGACTCGGCATCGTTCAGCGGAATGCCATTGATGGTGATGTTGGTGCGCGTGGGGTCGGCGCCCCGTATCCAAATGCCCGTGTAGCCAATACCCGTGCCGGCATCGGAGGTGACCACCGCCGAGGGCGTCCACTGCATGAGGAAGGGCGCGTCCTGGCCTATGTTGCGAGGCTGGAGGTCGGCCC
>CAYOTJ010000186.1:0-7243 GCA_964406855.1 uncultured Saprospiraceae bacterium | reverse complement strand
GTAATGCCCTCCTTCCGCGCCTTATCTATGGCGCCTACCGGGCCGTAACTGGCCAGCCCCCAAAGCAGAATGGAAATGATCATGATGATTTTTCCGGCCTCCCAAACAAAGGTCTTGATCTTTTCCCAGACCGTGAGCCCCACATTGCGCCATACCGGCTGTCGATATTCGGGCAGCTCCAACATAAGAAAGCTGCGCTCCCGGCTCTTGAGCACATACTTAAATACCAAGGCAGAAGCCAGAGCCGCAGCAATGCCCAGCAAGTAAAGGCCCATAAAAACCAATCCCTGCAAATTGAGGAATCCCAACACCGTAATCGGCGGGGCCACAAAGCCCACCAATACTGTATAAACGGGAATACGGGCCGAGCAACTGATAAAAGGCGTAACTAAGATCGTAATCAGGCGCTCCTTCTCATTGCCAATGGTGCGGGCGCTCATCAAGGCTGGAATAGCGCAGGCGCCCCCCGAGATCAGGGCTACAATGCTGCGCCCGTTGAGCCCGAAGAGCTGCATCAGCCGGTCGAACATAAAGGCGGCACGGGCCATGTAACCCACCTCTTCGAGCAGCGAAATCAGGAAAAAGAGAATGGCAATCTGAGGCACAAACACCACAATGCCCCCCAAGCCCGCCAAAATGCCATCGGTGAGGAGATCGGTAGCCCAACCTGCGGGCAATACCGCCTTAACACCCTCTGCTAAGGCGCCAAAGGTCCACTCTATGGCATCCATCGGATAAGAAGCCCAGGCATATATCGATTGAAATACCAGCATCATGATGAGCAAAAACAAGATGGGGCCACTCACCGGATGGGTCAGAATGGCATCCACTCGGGAGGATATGTCCGGGCGGCCATCGGGGCGGGTTCGCCGCAGCGCCGCGTTTACAATGGGCGTAAAAACGGCATAACGCGCCATAGTTTCCTCCACCTGTGCATTCAGCGGCCGAAATTGCCCCTCGGCGATGCCCTGCCCTACGGCGGCCCGCTGGGCCTCGGTCACAAATGGCAGCCAGGCGGCATGATGCGCCAGCAGCAATTGCCGGTAAGGCCCCGCCTCGGGAAAAACCCCTCCCAAGGCAGCGGTCAGCTCGGTCTCGGCAGCGCCTAAGGCGTATACCGGAGGGCGCTGCCTCCCCTGTTTCAATTGGGCAGGCAGGGCGGCCAGTTCGGCCTCCAAAGCTTCAAACCCCTCCCCCGTTCGGCTGCTCACCACCACTATCGGAGCGTTCAGTTGCTGCCCTAAGCGGCGGGCGTCTACCTGCAAGCCCTCAGCGGCGGCCTCATCGGCCATATTCAGGGCCAAAATCACCGGTAGCCCCAGATCCTGAAGCTGCGTAAACAACAGCAGATGCTTCTCCAACCTGGTGAGGTCGGCGATGTAAAGCACCGCATCGGGGTAATTGTCATCGGCGGGATTGAGCAGGGTTTGTACCACAATGCGCTCGTCGAGCGAGGTGGGGTATAAACTGTATGCACCCGGAAAATCGATGAATGTCACCTTATTACCCGGCTTGAGCTGAACTTCGGCCAGTTTTTTATCGACGGTTACGCCGGGAAAGTTGCCCACTTTCTGGCGCAGGCCGGTAAGGCGGTTGAATACCGATGATTTGCCGCTGTTGGGATTGCCCACCAGGGCCACAGTAAAGGCAGCCGAAGCCGCTGGGGTAGCCGTAGCAGTTGCCAAGTTTATTGCATTATGATGCTGTCAAATTCATCTTCGCGCAGGGCTAAGCGCTGAGCGCCTATGCGCACATACCAGCCGCCGCCCAGGGGAGCGCGGCGCAACACTTCTACATCGGCGCCAGGCAGTACCCCCATAGCCATGAGCTTGCCCGCGATGTAGTCGCTGCGAAAACCGGCTATCTGCCCTCTTTCTCCTTCCACATGCCGCGTCGGCGCGGCGGCCGGCGTAGCGGTATTTATTGGGTTGCTCAGCTCCATGTCGCCTGTTTATTTTGACTTATTCCAAATGGCGGCCAATTTAGCTACCTTTTTTGCGGCAGGTAGTGACTTCTATCACCCCTTCCCGCAGGCTTATGCCCCATTAGGCGGGCAACAAAGGTAAGGCAGAATAATTTAGACTAAATCAAAATAGCGTCATTAATTTATCAGCTTTTTACCGGGCGTGAAAAAGGTTGGCCGCGCTCAGGCGTCTGATAAAAAATACGATACGGAACTCGGTACTCATGGCGTTACAGACATCCTGCGCTTAGCCGTCGCGGTGGAGGGGGGAAAGAGGTTATCCTAGAACAGGTGTAACGGGCTTAATCGGCTGCGCCGCCGTTTATCTGCGCTTCACGCGCAAATCTTCCGATAGGCAATGTCATTAGACTTGGAGCAGGCGGCCCGGGGTGTACGGACCAGGGGGCGCAGCGGTATGCCGACCTTAAGGAGGCATAATAGCGGAGCACCCGGCGCCGCGCAAGGTGCTATACGGAGACAGGGGTTATGCGGCGGGGCCCCAAAAAATAACCTTTGGCCTTCTGATTGTTGGCCTATATCGGCGACGGTCTATGGCGGCAGCTCATAATCTTCTATCTTGGGCCTCCGAAATCTTTGCTGCCGGCCGTATAATATAGCTGAAAAGCATCGTTAATTTATAGTTTTCCAAGCCGGGCTGTGCGAATGCCGGCTTAGAGAATCAGAGCATTGAGGCAAAATGGAGCATTTTACCCAAGAAGGGCACCTCAGCGAGGCGGGCATAACCCGCTGTGTGGATGCGCTGAAACTTAGGCAGGAAGACCAACTGCCGGAGGCCTTGCGCGAGCATTTGGCGGACTGTGCGGCTTGTATGCACGAGGTAGCGGGTTTGTATGCCGCCCTGGCCGAGGTAGATTATGCCGATCTGGCGGCGCCGGCTCCAGAAATGACTAAGCCGACTGCTGCGGGCCGATGGTGGCGATTGGGTCTGATGCTGGCGATAGCGGCCCTGAGTTGGTGGATGTATCAGCGGCAGAGCGATACTCCGCGCCGCGGGCAGCCCGTGATGACGGCCCCCGAGCCAGCCCTGCCTGCTCCGGCAACTGCCGATAGTACGGCCCCACGCAGGCCTGTGGCTACAGAGGAAAGCCGGCCTGCTCCTGCTAAAACCGCTCCTGCCGCCGCCCCTGCAACCGAATTGTACGCCGCCAATTTTGAGCCCAATGAAGACTGGGAAAGCTTGGTGGGCGGCGTGGTTCGTGGGGAAGGCCCTGCCGAAATACAACCTGCGGCAGATGCCCGGTTTAAGCCCGGGGAGCGCATAACGTTCAGTTGGAAACCGGCTGCAACTAACTGGCAATTAAAAATTTACAACAACAAAGGCAAGGTGTTGCTGGAACAGTCCGCAGGCGCCGGACTGAACTGGATAGCGCCGGAATTGCAGGGATTGTATTACTGGAGCCTTGAAAATGAGGCAGATTTGCAATATGTGGGTAAATTTGCGGTCATACGCTAATCGTCCGATGTCAAAAGTATCTCTATTTGTGCGCATGATCGGGGTCTGGAGTTTGCTCTGCGCTGCGACGCTGCCCTTGGCGGGGCAGGCTGCCTTTGAGCAGGCGCAGCGACTGAGCGAGCAGAACCAATACCTCGAAGCTGTGCGCGTGTTGGAAACCTATATTAAGGAGCATCCCGATCGCCGGTATGACAACAGCCGCGCCTGGTGGCTGCTGAGCTATCAGTGGCTGCAACTCGACGACCTGGCTGCCGCCGAGGCGGCCAATGACAGTTCCTTTGCGCTGCGCGCTGCCATCCTCAGCGATGAGATAGCCGAAAACTACCTGCGCAGCGGGGTCATTGCGCTGCGGAGGGGGCATTTTGCCAAAGCGCTGAACGACCTCAACCGGGCGGGCGACCTGCCCATTGAAGATCCCCGGCTCTTTGCACTGGTTTTTGCGTATCGGGGGCAGGCCCTGTCGGAGTTGGGTCGCTGGGAGGAAGCCGACCAGGCCTTTGCCGACGCCCGGGAGATGCTGCTGATTGCCGATGGCGCCGAGCACCCTGACTTAGCGACGCTGTACTACGACCAAGGCCGCGCCGCGCTGCTGCGGGGCGAAAGCACCCGTGCGGCCGAGCTGCTGCAACAGGCCTGGGCCATAGCCGAAAGAATAGCAGGCCGCGCCGATATGAAGGGCCGCATCCTGAATGCCTTAGGCGAAACCCAGGTAAAACTGGACCACGAGGCCGCCGACCGTTACTACCTGAAGGCGGCCCGGCAGTTTGAGCGCGCCTATGGCCGGCGCCACCGGGAGTTGGCGCGCATACACCTCAACCGGGCCGATCTGCTGCTGGCTCCGGACAACCGCACAGCCCTCTACCGGCAGCTTGACTCGGCCGTCTGGCGGCTGTGCCCCGAACTGCGTATAGGCGAAAAGCCTACCGAAAACACCCAAACCCTCGACAGGGCTATGCTGGCTGAGGCGCTGCGCCGACAGGCCTGGTTGTGGGCCGATGGCAGCGCTACCGACAGCCTGCGCACGGCTTATCAATTGGCCGCTACTGCCTCCGGCGTATATCTGGGCCACCTTGCAACCCTGAACGACGAAAATGATCAACTGACTTACCGCCGCAACTGGGGCGATGTGTTTGAACCCGGCATCTATGCGGCCCTCAGGCTGTACGAGGCCGGCACCGACAGCGCCATGCTACACCGGGCCTTTGCGCTGGCCGAACAGGCCAAAAGCGCTATACTCAAAGCGCAACTGCGCGTGTCGGCCCTGTCGCCGGCCTTAGACGAGCTCCGGCGGTCGATGCGGCGGGCCGAGGCCCACTGGGCCACCCGCCCCAGCGATAGCCAGGCGCAATGGCAGGCACGCATGGCACGCCAAACCTGGGAACAGGCCTGGCTTCGGGTAGAACAGGAAAACCCTGCCGCCCTGCGCGACGCCTACCTGTCGGCGCCCCCCTCGCCCGACAGCCTGCGCGCCCGGCTGGCGCCCGAGCAAGCTATTCTGAGCTACTACTTAGGCGCCGACTACTATTACATCTTCTGTTTGAGTGGCGAGCGCTTTGCGGCTTATGCGCTGCCCAACGACTACTTCCACAGCCTGCTGTCGGGCAAAAACAAAGCGGCCTCTCGCATCATCAATGTGGCCGCAGGCTTAGCATCGGCCGCCGGCACGTATTCCGGTTGGACGCCAATGTTGCGGCTGCCCGACCTACAAGCCTCCCTTGACGGGCTGGCGCAGGCGCTGCGCAAAAACGACGCCCAGGCCTTTGCGAACCATGCCGGCAATGCGTACATCAAATTGGTGCAGCCCGTCAGGCAACACCTCAATCGCAAGAGCGAGCTCATTATCTCGCCACACGGCAAATTAGGCGGGTTGTCGTTTGAAGCGCTGGCGGTCGACTATACCCCTGAGGAAACCGAAGAAGACAAAACGGTAAAATTTCATCGACTGCACTACTTAGGCGCCGATTTTTCCATTCGCTACGTTTACGACCTTGCACGGCTAATGGCGCCTTCGTTGCGCCCTACGGGCGCCTGGGCAGGCATAGCCCCCGTCTTTGATGCCGGCGGAGGCGAACTGGCGGTCGTAGATCCGGAAGCGCGTTCTTCGCTGCCCGCCGGACTCAGCGCGCTTACTGCCGACGGGCAGTCGTTTGTGGCGCTGCCCTTTTCAGAGGGCGAGGTCAATGCCATAGCCGCACTCTATGGCAAGGGTGCAGCGCTGCGCCTGCGCAACTATGCTACGGAAGAATGGCTTAAAGATTCTATGGCTCACTATGGCGTCATCCACTTAGCCACGCATAGCTTTATCAACAGGCTGGAACCCCTGCTATCGGGTATCGCCCTGGCGCGGCCCGCAGGCCCTTCTCGTGAAGACGGCATTCTTTATGCCGCCGAGGTAGCGGCCCTGCGCCTAAACGGGCAGTTGGCCGTGCTCAGCAGTTGCGACAGCGGCGCCGGCCCCGACGGAGGCAGCGAGGGGCCATTATCGCTGAGCCGTTCTTTTCTGAGGGCAGGCGCCGGAGGCGTATTGTGTTCTTTGTGGAAGGTATATGACCAACACACAGCTACCCTGATGACGGGTTTCTACCAGCAATTAGCGCAAGGCCGTATGCCCGCGCAAGCGCTGAGGCAGGCCCGATCCCGGATGATGCGCAACAAGCGCACCGCTAACCCCAGGCTATGGGCCGGGTTCATCTACATAGAATAACGACTATGGACCAGGCGTCGAAAAGATGGGGGCGTTACATCTGGATAGGGGCCATTGTTCTGGCTATTGGGTTGCTGGCGTTTTATGGGCCTGCTTTTTCGGCACAAGGCGCCGCCGATTTTATGGGCCGTTACCGCGACTATGGGTTGCCCTTGTTTTTTGGGCTGCACGTGGTGCGGGGCGTGGTGCTTATGCCCAGCACTCCGCTGGTGGTCGGAGCGGCGCTGCTATACCCCGAACTGCCGTTGGCTGTATGGACGATTTCCCTGCTGGGGTTGTTGGCGTCGTCTTCAATCATTTACTTTTTTGCCGACCGGCTGGACTTTGGCAAAGCCTTAGGCGAAGATCGGCCGATGTATAAAAAAATGCACGGGATGTTTGAATCCCGGTACGGCTACCTCTACTTTGTATTGTGGTCTTTTTTTCCGGGGGCGCCTACCGATGTAGCCTGCATGGTGGCGGGTTCTATGCGACTACCTTTTTTGCGCTTTCTGCTGGCCCTGATCATTGGGCAGGGTATACTATACGCCATTTATGTTTATGGCGCGGGCATATTCATGTCGTGAGCCGTGCTCATCGTTTCAGGCTATTACTTTTGTCGCTGTATTTCATCCGTTAGCTGTCGGTAGATATGCTGCCAGTGAGGGAAGCCCTCAAGCTGTGCCAGGTGGCGGGCCATGGTAGTCTGGTCGTTGCGCAGGGCAGGGCCCGTCTGGGCCTGTCCGGGCGACAGGTGTTGCACTTTTTCTGCGGTTTCAGCAATGAGGGGTTGCAGTAAAGCAAAGGGCAGATTTTCTGCGGCTACAATGGCCCCGCCGATACCATAAAGTATGTTGGTGAAATTATTGACAAAAACGGCTGCCAGATGCAGGGTAGCGCGCTGCTCGTCGTCTATGCGATATACCGCCGGACTTAGGCGACGCGCTATGGCCATGAGCCAGTTTTCGGTTTCCGGCTCAGGGGCGTAAATACAAAGGGGCACGCGGTTGAAATCGACTTCCAGCGGATCGGAAAAAGTTTGGAGCGGGTAAAGAACCCCCTTGCGCTCGAAGCGGGAGCGCAGGGCAGCTAAGGGCGTAGCCCCTGAGGTATGGGCAATACG
>CAYOTJ010000185.1:3629-7249 GCA_964406855.1 uncultured Saprospiraceae bacterium | reverse complement strand
ATGTATTGCCAGGCGCGGTCTTTCCACTCGTAGGCTTCGTAGGTGCCATCGGGTACGCGCACGGGGTCTTTTTCGTAGGGGCTGGCCATTTCCATGAGGTGATCGAAGACGATCATTTTGAGGGCTTCGTCGTAGTTGCAGCGCACGCTGGCGTCGGCGGAGTATTCGAGCACGACGCGGTTTTTGGTGTAGGGGGGCCTGCGTCCGACGGCGGGGTGAGCGAATACGGGCGCCCCGAAGATGGGTTTGCCCTCCTGAAACCGGAGCACATCGATGATCTTTCGCTTGCGGAAGAACTTGAACCCGTCGAAGCCGAAGAGCAGATAAACGGGGCCGTTGGCGGTGCGCGACTCGCGGAGGTTGTAGTACACGGCGCCGTACCAGCGGTCGGGGGTGAGGTTAGCCTGCTCCAGGTCGGCGCCTTCCATTTCGTGGGATCGGTCGATGAGGGGGAACAGTTGGAGTTCGCCGCTGTTCATTTGTATGGCGCCGTAGTAGCGGTACTCGTTTTCGTCGACGTAGAGCTGCCAGGTGAATATGCGGAAGCTGCTGTCGGCGGGGTATTGAATGGATACCGACTTGAGGCGGGAGAAGGGGTAGCGGAAGGAGTTGGGCGTTTTGAGGTTGCGCACCAGCCCGGTGATGAGGCTGCGGCAGGCGGCGAAGCGGTTCTCGGGGGTAGAGTCGTTGACGACGGCATAGGCCAGCACCGCTAAGGTATCTTCGGCGGTGTTGAGCTTTTCGGCGGCGGCGGCCGGCAGTTTGCCTGCGCGCTGTGCGAAAAGGGTAGGGGCCCATGTGGCTCCGACAGACATCAAGATAAGTAAAGCGGCCAACTGACGCATGTGAAATGTGGTTTTTGCTCATAGAACGCAGACCCTGCATTAAAATTGCCGCCAAAAAAGGCGATTCGCACCGATAATTTTATCTTTACCGCCCCTTATCAGTCAATTTGTACATGAAGGCTACCTTATCTATTGTTATTCCCGCTTACAACGAAGGACGAACCATTCACCTTATCCTCGACAAGGTGAGGGCTGTGACGCTTGTTGGCGATCTCGGCAAGGAGGTCATTGTGGTGAACGACGCCTCTACCGACGATACCCGCGCGGCCTTGCAGCGCTATCAACAGCAGCATCCCGACTTTCCGATCAGCTACCACGAGCACCCGGTTAACCAGGGCAAAGGCGCTGCGCTGCACACGGGCATCCGGGTAGCTACGGGGGAGTACGTCATCATTCAGGACGCCGACTTAGAGTACGACCCCGCCGAGTACAACCTGTTGCTCCAGCCCATATTGATGGGCGCTGCCGATGTGGTGTACGGCTCCCGCTTTATGGGCGGCAACCCGCACCGGATTCTGTTTTTTTGGCACTCCATCGGCAATAAGTTTCTCACCTTCCTGTCGAACGCCATGACGAACCTGAATCTGACGGATATGGAAACCTGCTACAAACTTTTCCGTCGCCCCATCGTTCAGGGATTAAAGCTGAAGGAAAAGCGCTTTGGCTTCGAGCCCGAGGTGACGGCCAAGATGTCGCGCCTTCCGGGGGTGCGCATCTACGAGGTAGGCATTTCGTATTATGGGCGCACTTATGCCGAGGGCAAAAAAATCAACTGGAAAGACGGCTTTCGGGCCATTTACTGCATACTCAAATACAACCTTTGGTCCAAATAGAGGGCTGTTAAACCAATCAAATATGAGCTACCAAAATCTGCTGATCGAAGAACAGGACCGCATCATCACGGTGACGATCAACCGCGAGAAGGCCCTCAATGCCCTCAACGGGCAGACCATACAGGAGTTGGGCGCCTTTTTCGGCAGCGAGCTGCCCGCCCGCAAGGGCATCCGGGGGGTAATCCTCACGGGGGCCGGGGATCGCGCCTTTGTAGCCGGCGCCGACATCAAGGAGTTTTTGTCGCTGGAACCGGGCCAGGGCGCCGTGCTGGCGCAGCGCGGGCAGGATGTGTTTTTTCTGATAGAGCGCAGTAGCGTGCCCGTAGTGGCGGCCGTCAATGGTTTTGCCTTAGGCGGAGGTTGCGAGCTGGCTATGGCCTGCCACCTGCGCATTGCGGGTGCCAAGGCGCGCTTCGGACAGCCGGAGGTAAACTTAGGCCTGATACCCGGCTATGGCGGCACCCAGCGTCTCATCCAGTACATCGGCAAAACCAAGGCTATGGAGCTGATGCTCACGGCCGATATGATAGACGCTCAGGAAGCGCTGCGCTTAGGTTTGGTAAATTACGTAACAGAGCCCGGCCAGGAGACGGCCAAAGCCCGCGAGCTGCTCGAAAAGATCGGCGCCAAAGGCCCTGTAGCCGTAGCGAAAGTGATAGCGGCTGTCAATGCTTTTTTTGCGCCCGGCAATGCCGGCTTCGCCTTTGAGGTGGGGGCTTTTGGGCATACGACCACTACCCGCGATTTTGTGGAGGGCGCTACGGCCTTTGTGGAGAAGCGGGCGGCGGAGTTTAGGGGGGAGTGATGGAATTGGTTTCAATCCAGGCTGTGTGAATCCAGTCTTGGAGAACTATATAAAAGCAGGCCATTGGCCGTTCTGCGCAAGCAGGAAAACAACGGCCAATGACCCGCCTTAGTTAATAGTCATCTGAAACAGGCCTCCATTTTCCATCACATACAGCAGCTAACTCCGGGCCTGTTGATTCTGTGCATAGGTTGTCATTTTGGGACTATCATCATACAGATTATTGCCTGATCAATCGGCCGCGTGCAAGGCGCAGGCCGGTTTCGTCTGTGATTTACGCACTCAACTTAGCTCGCTTAGCCTACGCTGAACGCCAATACGGAGAAGCCCTTGCCCATCTGCACAATGCCGACTACAAAGATTTTATACACGCCATGACGGCGCGTATCATCCAGATGAAAATTTACTTTGAAACCGCCGAGCTGGACTTGCTGACGGTGCACCTGCGCAACATGCGGGCGTTTCTGCGCAGGCGACAGATTGGATACCACGAAAATAACTACCTCAATATCATTCAACTCACCGAAGCGCTAATGCGCGCTAATCGCTATGACCGGGCCGAGCAGGCCCGCATTGGCAGCCTCATTGCCGCTGCCGAACCGCTTACCGAGCGGCAGTGGCTGTTGAAGATGTTGCAGCCTTAGCCTTTAACTTATAACTCCTTAATCTATAAAACTATGCTTCTTATTCTCCTTCACATTCTGCACCGTCCAGTCGATGGCCTGTGCCAGCGCCGCTTCCCGCACCGGGCAGTCGGCCTTAGCGCAGATGCGGCAGGATTCCGGGGGTTCGCAGGGGTCAACGTGGATGAACAACTCTACCCGCTGGGGTGTGGTTTCGCCTATCAAATCTTCAAAAGCCTTTACTTCGGCATGGGATTGCCGGGTAGTGAAATACCACGGCAGCGACAGGTGGCAGTCGAGGTGTAGCTCTGCCCCGTACTGAATCAGGCGCAGGTTGTGCACATCAATCCAGTTTTCCGAGCGCCCCTGGCCCAGTCGCGCTACCATATCGGCAATGAGCCCGTCGTCGGCCTCATCCATGATGCCGGCCACCGAGCGGCGCACCAACCGAAAGCCCACCACCATAATAAAAACCCCAAAGCCGATGGCCACCACATTGTCCAGAGCCGGAATA
>CAYOTJ010000185.1:886-3619 GCA_964406855.1 uncultured Saprospiraceae bacterium | reverse complement strand
CGAGTGAGTAGCGGCGCCCCGCCGCTCTATCCACCAGCCCATCAGGTAGTTGACGCCACCGCAGGCCGCCGTAATGACGATACCCACATCCAAGGCGCCCAGCGCCTGCGGATAGACGAAGTTGTAGACCGACTTGCTCAGTATGCCTAAGCCTGCAAAACCGATAAGCACACCCTCCACCCCAGCCGAGATGAACTCTACCTTGCCGTGGCCATAGGGATGGTTGTAATCAGCAGGCCGCGATGCTAACCACAGGCTGTAGCTCGCAAAAGCCCCCGCTACCACGTTTACAATGCTCTCCAGCGCATCGGTCAGAATAGCGTTGGAATTGGTCAGCCACCATGCCACAAACTTAGCGCCCATCAGGCCTAAGCCCACCAGCAGGGCGTACACCATCATGCGGGTGTCGCTATTGGATTGTTGATTCACCGTTTTTAATGTTACAACATCGTCTTTTTCAGCGTCTCTATCATCTTGGCGGCCCATTTGCGCTCGTAGTTCGGAAACTGATCCAGCACTTTTTCCCGGCCTAAAGTATACCATACCGTGTCTTGGCCTGCGCCCGTATACACCAGCACCAGATCGCAGATGAAGTTGTAAGCGCCCCGGGTTTTGCCCTCAGCTAAGCCCTTATAACTTTCTGATGCAAAATTTTTACAATTGACCAGCTCGCCTAAGTGGTTGATGTAGCCGCTGCCCGCAACGACCTGGCAGCCCGCGCTGAAGTTGTACGACCCCCGGCCCGACCAGTGAATGTTGATGCTGTTGTTCACCTCCAGCGGCTTCTCTAAATCGATTGCCGTAAGGGCGTTGTCGGCATTGCGATCCCGAAATACCAGTACCCCCGCGCCGCTATATGGCTTCAGCGCCTTGTATACCCGCCGCCCTTGGTCGGTATTGATGTTGTGCCACGACATCCGGTAGCGGTGCTGCCCCTCCACCAAAAAAGCCTCGTCGGAGCGGCGCGCCAGCTCGGCATTCGAGTCGGTAGAGCCCCAAAACAAAAACGCCATACCCCGCAGCAGCAGCACAAAAAGGTCGTCGTTTTCACGGCGCAGCGCCCCTACATGCTCATTCCGGCGTATGCCTATGAGGTGTGTTTCGTTGGGGTCCCAGTTCCATTGCTCCAGCGGCAGCGAGTCGCCTTTGGCAGGGGCCGCCTTCACTTTCTCTAATATAGCGCTCGGATTCAGCTCGTAGTGTTCCTTCGCGCAGTGCAGAATCTCCATCCAGTTTTGATATTCCTGGCTGGGTTGCTCTGCGGTCGACGTCCACCAGTCGCATACCTTAGCCGACTCCGTCCAGCGCTGGGCATGGCGCCGCGTGCCCGGCCCCACCACGCCGTCGGGCTTGCCTATCGAGGCGTCCTTCTCCACCGTTCGCACGTACTCCTGAAAAAGGCGGGTGCCGGCCAGCGTTACATAACCAAAGATGCCGTCCTCCTGGTGAGAAGGCAAAAAGCCCGCCTCCTTCAGGAAAGCCTGCCATTGCCGCACTTCTTCGCCCGGCAATTCCCGAAATCCCACCCAGGCCGCGTCGGCCTCGTCGCGAAATTTCTCCCGCGAAACTTTAGTAAATATATCGGCGTGGTAACGCCCAAAAAATGCCTCCCGGTCGGCCGGGCGTGCGCCTGCATCCACAGCGCCTAAACTCAAGATTGCCATAGGTAGTCTGGTTTTATGCTGCGCCCGGGCCGGTTTTGTACACAACAAGCCTGCCGACGCTAACTTTAAGTCGCCAAGATACAGCCGTTAAATGTTTTAGGGTAGTTTTTTTAGGGGCCACCGCCGGGCCGCCCTTAGCGATAACCGCTAAAGTATAGCCGGATGCAAGGCGGCCCGGCGGCCGGGCTGTCCGCTATTATGGCCTTCCTCCTTAGGTCGTCAGGCCATACCGCTCCATCCCTTGTCCGGGCGGCACGCTTCGTGAAGCTGTTATTTTGATAATTAATTTTACTCATCTAAAAATTTCTCTTCAAATTATAAAAAAATAAAACGAAATCAATAACTATAACCATTTGATGGTAAGAAAGTAAGGTTTGTTGCTTGTGTAAATATAAAGTATAATAAAATTAATATTTTGCAGGCGGCGGCATCACTCCCTGGCGCAATGCCGATTCGCTGCCGTCATAGGTTTTGCCGATGGGCCGCCCATCCCTCGACAGTCCTTTAAAGACGCCTTGGTCCACCAAAGGCCATAAGGCGTATTTGGCTTTGCCATCGAGCGTAGCGTATTGAAGAGATTGTGATTTGCGCTGATAGGTTTTGTGCATGGACGTCGAGCTTATCCGGGCCTATATGCACAAAACCTGCCAATGCGCGGTGTATAATTCTACAAGCCAATTATCGGGTATGGCCCTATAAGCCGTTGCTGATGAGGAAGGTAGCTGCGAAGGCCACAATGGCGTACAACTCCGGGAACACCGCCAGCACCATGGTTTTGCCGAATACGTCGTGGCCCGCGCCGATGCTGGCGATGCCGTTGGCGCATACTTCGCCCTGGCGGATGGCCGAGATGAGGCCCACCAAACCCAAGGAAAAGCCGGCGGCGAGAATGGCCATACCTTGCAGGGTGGTCATGCCGGCCTGGATGACGCCCGAGTTGTTAAAAATAAAAAACCCGGCAAAACCATAAAGACCCTGGGTGCCGGGCAGGGCGCTCAGGAGCATGTAGTTGCCGAAGGCGGCGTCGTTTTTCTTGAGGGCGCCAAGGGTGGCGTTGCCGCCAAGGGTG
>CAYOTJ010000185.1:0-876 GCA_964406855.1 uncultured Saprospiraceae bacterium | reverse complement strand
ATTCCGGTTTCCATATTCGAGGAGGTGAGTTCGGTTAGTTAATATTTGATGACGAGGCCGATTTGGACAGCGGCTTGTAGGGCTTGCCGCCGCCGGCAAAGCCGGCATTTTTGTAAAATTCTACAAAGGTGAGGCGCATGGGGTGCACAAAGGCGCCCAAGGCCGCAATGAGTAGGTTGGCGGTATGACCCACCACCATAAAGACGACGAACAGCGGTATACCCGCCCAGCCAAAGCCCTCGCGGAATTGCCCGGCGATGTTGTTGATCACAAACCCCAAAATGGCGCTGGATATGCCCAGCGCAAAAAGGCGGATATAGCTGAGCAGGTCGCCAAAAAAGCCCGTAATGCCGTAGAGCTCCCACAGCCCCATGCCGAGGCGGGCGCCCCAGCCGGCGCCGGGGGCGCTGAACAACAACACCAGCGCTACGCCGCTCCAGATGAGCGCCAGCGCTGCCGCGCCCGCCAGCCCCAGCGCGTATTGGGCGGCTATGCCGCTGAGTAGCAGTATCCAGCCGATGGGAGGCAGGGCGTATGCCCCGCCAAACTGCCGCCAGCGGTTGAAAGCTTGCAGGGCCAGCGCAAAAACAATCTGTACGCCGCCAAGGGCCAGCGCCAGGTTAAAGGTCTGCTCGCTGTCGAGCATATACCGGCGCAAGCCGCCTAACCAGGCAAAGTTGTCGCCCGCCAAGCTGTAGCCCAAAAAGGTACCCGTGAGCAGCCCGAAGAATACCGTAGCCGCCCCCAACCACCGGGCCAGCCGCAGGTAAGGGCGCAACGCCGGGGCAGCGCGGCGGCCGTACCACCAGGCGCCCAGCAGCATGGCTAAGCCGTAAGCGGCATCGCCGAGGCAGAAGCCGAAAAACAGCATAAAAA
>CAYOTJ010000184.1:0-7283 GCA_964406855.1 uncultured Saprospiraceae bacterium | reverse complement strand
GGTTTGTACGCGACGATGAAAACCCGTATACCGAAGTCAAGCGGGTCGACTGGATACGCGGCTACCATGTAGGCGGGCGTTCGCTCATGTGGGGGCGGCAGAGCTATCGCCTCAGTGATCTCGACTTCGAGGCCAACGCCAAAGACGGTATTGCCACCGACTGGCCCATTCGCTACAAGGATCTGGCGCCCTGGTACGACTATGTGGAGCGCTTTGCCGGCGTTAGCGGCCAGGCAGAGGGCTTACCCCATCTGCCCGACGGCCAGTTCTTGCCGCCCATGGAGATGAACTGCGTGGAGAAGCATTTCAAAGGCGCTGTAGCCAAGAGCTTCAACGGCCGAAACATCACCATAGGCCGCACGGCTCACCTTACGCAGCCCGATCCGAAAATCCATGGCAATCGGGGCAAATGCCAATTCCGCAATCGCTGTATCCGCGGGTGTCCTTTTGGCGCTTATTTCAGCAGCAATGCCAGTACCCTCCCGGCGGCTGAAGCTACGGGCAACATGACCCTCCGCCCCAACAGCATCGTCTACTCGCTCATTTATGACCCCGCTACCAAAAAGGCTACGGGCGTGCGGGTGCGCGATGCCGAAACGGGAGAAGAGCACGAATTTTTTGCCCGCATTGTTTTCCTGTGCGCATCGGCTTTTGCCAGCACGTACATCCTGATGAATACCCGCAGCGACGCCTTCCCCGACGGGCTGGGCAGCAGCAGCGGCCAGTTGGGGCGCAATGTGATGGACCACCACTTCCGCTGCGGCGGTGAAGGGGTATACGATGGGTTCCATGATCAATATTTCAAAGGCCGGCGCCCCAATGGTATTTACGTGCCCCGCTTCCAGAATCTCGATAAAGACAGCAAGCGCGACTATCTGCGCGGCTTTGGCTATCAGGGCGGCGCCAGCCGCGACAACTGGATGCAGGGCGTGAAGGAATTGGAAATGGGCCTTGGCGCCGAGCTCAAGCAGGCGCTGTTTATGCCCGGCCCCTGGAAGTTGGGCATTGGCGCATTTGGCGAGTGCCTGCCTTACGAAGACAACCGCATCACGCTCAACTTTGACGTGACCGACAAGCATGGGTTGCCCACGCTCACGATGGATGCCGAGTTTAAAGCCAATGAGCAGGCCATGCGCGCAGATATGAAAAATGCTGCCGCCGAAATGCTGGAAGCCGCCGGCTTTAAGGACATCAAAATTTTTGACGACAACTCCTGGCCGGGCCTGGGTATCCACGAGATGGGTACGGCCCGCATGGGGCGCAGCGCCAAAAACAGCGTGCTCAACGGCAACAACCAGGTGTGGGACGCGCCCAATGTATTCGTTACCGACGGCGCTTGTATGACCTCGGCAGGTTGCCAGAATCCGTCGCTGACCTACATGGCGCTCACGGCCCGCGCGGCCAACTACGCCGTGGACGAGATGAAGAAAATGAATTTGTAAGGAAGACGCTTCAATCCACAAAAAATGACCAGACGCGAAGTACTTAAATATACCGCTTACTTTACGGGCTACGCTGTGTCGGGCTCATTGGTGAGCGCGCTGGTATCGGGTTGCCGGGCCGAGCCCCAAGCTCCGCCTTACAAGCCGGTATTTTTTACCCCGGAGGAGTACGCTCTCCTCGAAGGCTTAGCCGATACTACCCTGCCGGCTACCGATACGCCTGGCGCTAAGGAGGTAGGCGTGCCGGCATTCATTGATGATATTGTAGGCAATATCTTCAAACCGACGTCGCAGGAGCTGTTCCGTACCCGCTTAGCAGCCCTGGCAACTGACTGCCAGAGCAAAACGGGCAAGCCTTTTGGCGAGCTCGATGCCGAGGCTCGGCTCACCTACCTCAATGGCGTTGATGTGGCTGCCAAAGCCGAGGCGGAAAACCTCGAAACGCTGCCGCCTCCGGCCGATGAAAACGAAGCTGAGGCACGCTGGCCTTTCTGGCTGCAATGTAAGGAATTCATCATTGGCGGCTATTTCAGCAGCCAAAAAGTGGGTACCGAACTGCTGGCTTACGATCCCGTGCCCGGCCAATACATAGGCTGTATGCCGCTGGCCGAAGCTACCGGAGGCAAAAACTGGGCGCTTTAGCGCAGTAGTTTGCACGCCCCCCCCCCGGACCAGCGGGTGAAGCGGTATGGCCGCCCGCGCCGACGGCCTCTAAAGGACGGCGGTGCGGGCGGCCATAATAGCGGAACACGTTTACCCGGAAGAGCGCAGCGAAGACGTGGCGGCGCCGCGCAAGATCATAAAGGAGTGGATGATAAGCGGCGGGGCCCCAAATAGAATAGACTTGTTCTGTGCCCCGCTATAAAAATGGGAAAACTATAAAACTTGTGCTGAGGGTAGTTTTGAGGATGGTCTTTGCGCTCGGGACAAAAGCCTATCGATGCTTTTTTACCGTGAATACCCGGCTAACGTTGAAACCAAAGTGAATATCGCCATCGAGCCAGTTGCCGGTGGTTTCAGCTATGAAGCCCTTCTCGATCATAGAAGTGCTGTTGGTAAAGTGAAGCTGAAAGACGTGCCCGCCGGTTTCTATATCAAAGCCAATGGAGAGCGAGTTGTAGTATTCCGACGCCAGTTGGTTGGGCAGTACGTACATGTACTCTCCGTTGATGGCTATGCGGCGGTTGAGTCGCAGGCGGCCGGCGGCGCCTATACCCCAAACGTCATTGGCCTCTGCGGTGGTTTTTACTAAGTTGCGGTGCACTACCGTGGGCGAAATCTGGAGGGTCAGTTTATCGCTGAATTTGCGCCCCACAATCATCTGGTGGGCATAGTAGAGACGGGAAGAGAAGAAATTGTCGCGGTCGGGGTCTGCCCAGCGCATCGTTTGTATGGCGCCGGTGCTCAGCAGCGCCAGCGTAATGGGCATATTGCGTTGGCCGGAGCTTTGGCGCAGCAATTTTACTTTGATGAAGCCATCGTAGGTTTTCTGGAAACTGCTGCGGCCTGCGCCCACCGTCAGCCAGTTGGTGATGCCGTAATCGCCGCCAATGCGGATGGTGGCGTTGTCGAGGCCAAAGAGGTCGTATGCCCCCTGATTGAGCATACCAAACCGGTGGGAAATTTTCATGTCAAAGACGCCGGCCGCTGTGCTTTCCAGCGAGTGGAAGTTGATCACCCGATTGGTTTTAAAGCTGGCGGTGGTATACGTTGTGGTTTCCTCTTCCCCTAATAACGACAGCAGATCATCGTCTTGGGCGGTTGCGCTCATCGCTGCCAGGCAAATGGCGGCAGCGAGCCATAGTTTAGCGTACAATGTTTTCATAGTCAGATATGAATGCTGATAGTTAAGTAAAATGAAATTGCCGTCCCTGCCTTTTTAACAGGCAGGGACGGCGATATAAAGATTGCGGCAAAATTAGTTGTTCATCGGTTGGTAACTGACCGCCACATCAATGCGCACATTGCGGGCGATGTTGTCGCGCACCAGCGCCGGTACCGAAATGTTGTAGTCGGCTACGGCCACATTAAAGGTAGAGGTAGCTGAAACCTGGCCCCCCTGTACTTTAATAACTGCCGGCGCCGTAACCTCTTTCGTCACGCCGTGGATGGTAAGCTGGCCTTTTACCTGAACGTTGTAAGAACCGCTGCGGCTAAAATTAACGGCCGACGGATCTACAATCTGCCCTTTGAAGGTAGCTTTGGGGTACTTGTCGCTCTCCATGTAGTTTTCGTTGAAGTGTTCCTGCATCAGCGCTTTTTCAAACTGAAAAGCTTGAATGAGCACCGCAAATTCTATGCGGGAGGTAGCCACGTCCAATACGCTACTGGCCTTGTGGTTATGCGCTTCTATCTTTTCCATGGGAGTATCAGAAAAGAAGGACACATGGCCGTCGCGGGTAAAATATTTTTGCGCTTGCAGGCTTACACTCAACAGCGGCAGCAGCGCCAACATCAGGCATGCTTTTTTCATGGCAGCATTCATTATAAAAGGTGGTTAAAAAAGTCAGTTTTCATTCGGCCCAGCCATAGGGCTTTACTTTACTTCCACGCAGCGCACCAGTACCACGTCCATGAGCATACCGGTGCACATACATTTAAAGGTAACGTCTTCACCTGCGCTGAATTCCTTGCGCTGGTTATCGTTCAGTTCGTCCATTTGGCATATCACGCCCGACATTTCGTCGCCCGATTCCAGCATTACGCTGGAGATGCCGTTTTCGTCTAAGCTGCTGCTGCGCACCTTGCCCGACACTTGTACCACTTTGTTGAGGTAGGCCGTGTTGGCGGCATTTTCATCCTCCGAAAACGCTTTGAAGAGCTGGTCGGCAGCAATGCTAAGGTCTGCGTTGGCCTGCTCCATGTTTTGGTGCGGCTTGTTGTAGAGGTAATAAGCAACCCCGCCCCCAATCAACAACAGGGGCAATAAAATCTTCAGATACTTCATGGTGGCGTTCTTTAGAAGCGGTTTACAATGTCTATCAGTTATTTGGGGCGCCGTCTTGCACCCATTTTTCAATCTTGGCTATGGTGCAGTCGGCTAATTTGGGTTGCCCGTCGGGCATGGCCGAAAACCCGGGCGTATGCCGTATGGCGCCCAGCAGCTTTCCGTTATCTACATAGGTTTTCACTTGTTCGTAGGTAGATAGCGTCACATTGCCCAAGTTGGCGGCAGTGCTGTGGCAAACCAAGCAATTGTCGGCCAGTATAGGTGCAATTACTGCCTGATAAGCCACGTCGCTCGTTTGGCATTCCGAAGAAGGGTACAGCTCTTCTTCAACGTCGTAGTAGCAGCTATTGAGCGCAATAGCGATACCCAATGCGCCCATTACGGGCAAAAGCAAAAAGCGTAGGTTTTTCATTTTTATCATAAATAGTGTAACATTTAATTATTTGGCGCCCCGGCATCTACCCAGACCTTGATCTGGTCGATGGCGCACTGCGCCAGCTTGGCCCCGCCCTGAGGCATAGCCGAGTAGCCCGCCGCATGGTTGATGGCGCCGTACAGCCGTCCGTTGAGCGCTACCGCCGCTACGCCGGCATGAGTGCTCAGGTTAATGCCGCCCAAGGGCGCCGAGCCGCTATGGCAACCCATACAGGCATTTTGCAGTATGGGGCGCACCGTGGCGTTGTACGTTACCCCATTCAGGTTACAACCGCCTGCATTGGGGTCGCAGCTCAGGTTCTGGGCGCCCTGCTCGATCCAGTCGGCAATCAGCCCAATCTGCTGAGCCGTCAGCCGGGCTCTGGGCGGCGGCGGCATCTGGTCGTCGGAGTCATTATCCGTTATTACCTCATACAGCTCGCTGTTGCCTGGGTTGAAAGCCCTCACCTTGCCCGTCTGTATTACCCTTTGGTAATCAGTCAGCACTACGCCATCAGCATGTGAAGCAGCGCTATGACAACCGCTCATGGCGCAGTTCGACACGAGGATAGGCAGAATCTGCGATTCAAAGTACACCACGTCGGGGTCGCAGGGCGTGCCATTACTGCCGCCTCCGCCGCCATTGCCTGTGGTATCAATGGGGGTTGTGCCGCCATCGTCCATAAAGGTAATATCGTGTTGGCACGAACTTATTGTAAATACGGTAAAAATGGCTCCGATGGTTGCAAAAACCACCATACTGTCGCGTAATGACATAAACGGACGCATTTGATAAATGTTACGGAGGTCAAAACTAAAGGAGCTGCTTTTCTCATGCAAGTTTAAGCCGACGAACGGGAAGAAAAGCCATCCGAGCGGGATTGTCAGGGTTTTGGGCCACCCCTGCGCCGCCCTCAAGACTGCCGGTATTTTGGCGGGTTACCCGGGCGGCGCAGGGGCCAGGCTATCCGCTCTTATACCCTCCCTTGGGGTCGGGTATACCGCTCCTATCCTTTGTCCGGGGCGTTTGCCTCCTCATCAGCGTATGCCCGGGAGAAAGAAGCCCCCTCCGTGCGCATAAAGAGGCCGCCATTCCGGCTTGGCGCCATATTATTCCCTTTCAGCAAGAATTTCTTGGCGCATTTAGCCACAAATCGCGATCTTTTCGTCCTATTATGGCCTTAGGGGCCCGGCAAAATACCCCATGCAGCATTTTGTCACAAGGATAGAACCTCAATATTTAGCTAATATGCAGCTTTTTTGTTTCCGTCTGTTTTTTTTAGCGGCCTTGCCGCTGCTTATTCATCTTCCGCTGTACAGCCAGCCGATGGTTTGGAAAATTCAGCAAGGCGCCATCACCTTTCGTTCCGACGCACCGCTGGAAGCCATAGAGGCTACTTCCGGCAAACTTCAGGGCGTCATCGACCCCCAGGACCAAACTTTTGCCTTTGCGGTTTTTATTCAAACGTTTGAGGGCTTCAACAGCCCGTTGCAGCGCGAGCACTTTAATGAAAACTACTTAGAGAGCAAGCGATACCCCAGAGCTACCTTCAACGGCAGGATACTCGATGAAGTAGATTTCTCCACCCCCGGTACGTATGAGGTGCGGGTTAAGGGGCGGCTCGTCATCCACGGCGTCGGGCAGGAGCGCATCATTCGGGGGCAGCTTCACGTAAGGCCCAGTCAATTGCAACTCACCGCCCGGTTTTCGGTGCTACTCAACGAGCACAACATAGCTATCCCCAAGGTAGTGCACCAAAAGATAGCCGAGGAAATAAACGTAACCGTTTCCGGAACCTTTCAGCCAGGCAGGCCTTGAAACTCCTATGGGTCATATGCTTGTGCTGCGCTGTTGCTCCGGCCGCCTGCGGGCAGCAGTTGTTCTTCCGGCATCATCCTCTGAACGAAGAACTGGAAGGCGCGTCTCCGGGCGTGGTTTACGAGCGCCGGGATGGCTACCTGTGGATGGGAACCAACAAGGGCTTGCTCCGCTTCGACGGACGCCGTTATCAGCAGTGGTTAGCCCCCGACTCGCTGGCCTCCAACGAAGTTACGGCTCTTTTTGAGGATGCCGGCGGGTTGTTGTGGGTGGGTTACAGCAATGGCGCCGTCTTTCACCTGCTGAAGGGCAACCGGCTTGAGCCCTGGCTGCCCGAAGAAGGCTGGCCGGCTCATCGCATTACAGATATTACGCAGGATGGCGCCGGCAATATCTGGCTGGCTACCTACGGGGAGGGCGTATATTGCTGGCGCAATGGCCGTCGGCTCTATCAGTTCGGCCTCGAAGATGGCCTCCCGGCTCTTGATGTGTATGATATGGCTACGGATGTACACGGCCGCGTGTTGGTGGGCACCGATAGCGGACTCAGCTACCTGGGCTGGAAGGGTAGCCAAAAAACCATACGCACCTTTACCCGCCGCGATGGCCTGCCCGACAACATTGTGCGCGCTATCCTGCCCGATGCTTACGGCAACTG
>CAYOTJ010000183.1:4918-7295 GCA_964406855.1 uncultured Saprospiraceae bacterium | reverse complement strand
CCGTACTCCAACGCTATGAGGGCGTAGTTTTCGCGAAAGGGCGCATAACTATAATGAATGTAGGAGAGCGTGGCTAAGCCCGACCACCACAGCGGATAGCGCCAGGGCGTGAGCGCGGCTAAAGCCACGGGCAGGATGAGGTACCAGGGGTGTACGGTAGTGCCATTGAAAAGGTAGACGCTGATGGCCAACAGGCAGGCGGCAGGGAAGTGGCGCCATTCGGGGCGGCGCTCCAGGCCGGCCAACAGTACTATGAACAATAAAGTGAGCGTGGCTAAGGCGGGCCCAATATAAGCGATCTCGTTGTGGCCGCGCCAGGCGTAACCCGCCCAGCGCGCTAAGTAGTAGAGACTGGCGTTGAACTCGAACTGGCGGAAATACAACTGCAAACTGTCGCCAAGGCTATGGAAGAAGACGCCATCGATGAGCGGGGCAAAAAGCACGCCCGTGAGCAGGCCGCAAAGAGCGAAGAAAGCCATGCTGCCGCGCCAGCCCAAGCGCCGGATGAGCAGGGGCATAAACATAAGCGGAAGCAGCTTGGCGGCTATGGCCAAAGCCCAGGCGCCGGCGGCTTGTAGCGGCCGCCCTCGGGCCAAGGCGTAAAAGGCCAGCAGCAGTGCGGCAACCATACTCACTTCAAAATGCAGGTTGCCGACGCCCTCTACCAACACCAAAGGATTCAGGGCATAAACCAACGCACCCGCAACGGGCCTGCCCCAATGCTGCAACAGCCTGATGAGCAGCACAACGGCCCCGAGGTCGCAAAGCAGCAAAAACAGCTTGATGATAAAAGCCGCCCCCCATACGCTGCCCGGCGCCAGGGCCGCCGCCAGCGCAAAAATGCCCTGAGCAATGGGCGGGTACACGGTGTGATAATCGGGAGAGTTGAGCTGGTTGTATAAAGCCTCGTCAATGCCCGGAATGTGCAGGCCCTGCTCCATGTACCAGGAGGGCTTGTGGTGGAAGGGCGAATACCCCGCTAAGGTGAGACGACCATCCCATACAAACCGGTAGATGTCGTCGGAGAGCTGAGGAAAGGCCAACAACAGCAATAGCCGCAGGCCTAAGGCCGCCCACAACCCCAAAGCCAGGGCGCCGGCCGACTGTCGGGCCCGGCGCAGGGCCAGGGCGTAGCCCGCAAAAGATAAGCCAAAGCCTGTAGCAATAAGCGCAAACTGCGACTGCTGCGCCCAAAAGGCTACGATACCTACGCCTGCGGCGAGCAGCAAAACCCAAGCTTGGAGCGGCCCTGAGATGCCGCCCGCAGGAAAGAGATGGTGGCGAATGTCGTTCATTGGCTATGGGGAGGGGAAGGTATGCCCTTCTTTTCTTCAACCATACGAGTACGGATCGGCAATGGATTGACTGAGGGCTTAAAAACAAGCATCCCGAACTGCCGGGAAGGCCGGTAGTTCGGGATGCGTTGCGCTCACCTTGAGCAGTAAGACGCTACTTGAGGCTCATGTGCCGGATAGAGTAGATGAAGATACCGCCGTAGCCAATGGCCAGCATGAGGTGGAAGATGATGAACGTAGTATTCTGGATGTACAGAGCGCCTGCCACGGCAGCTAAAAAGTACAACGCCAGCAGGCCTTCGCCAACGGTCGTCCAGGTAATCTTCTTGCTCAGGTATTGCCGCTTAACGAAAGAATCTTTTTTCGATTCGATGTTGAACTTGGGCGTGCGCACGAAGGCCGACTTCTTGCCTCGGAAGCCCTGGATGACGGCTACCGTGTTGTGCAGGGCCAAACCCATAGACAACGACAGGAAGAGTGGGAAGCGGGCGATGAACTTGAACACGGCCGAGTCGAAGGACTTCTCCTGATTGGCCGGGCTCTGGATGTTGGCTACGTAGTAAATGGAGATGATCGACAGCAGGCCCGCTAAGAAGTAAGCGAAGAAATGCTTGCTGAAGCCCATTTCATACAACTCGCCCAGCAGAAACAGCAGCGGAACACTGGATACGCCGGCCACAAACACAAACAGGAAGATGGAGCTCGACAGCAAGTGAGCCGTAGCAAATATCTTGTGGTTGAGCGACATATCGCTCTTCCAGATGGTAGGCAGCATCTTGCGGGCCGTTTCAGCGCCGCCTTTCATCCAGCGGAATTGCTGCGACTTGAAGCTGTTCATCTCGGCGGGAAGCTCGGCGGGCGAGCCTACTTCTTCGAGGAACTCTATCTTCCAGCCCTTAACCTGGGCGCGGATGCTGAGGTCGAGGTCTTCGGTAAGGGTGTCTGCTTCCCAGCCGCCGGCGTCTTCGATGGTAGCGCGGCGCCAGATGCCGGCGGTACCATTGAACTGAAGGAGGTGATCGCCATTCATGCGGCCTACCTGCTCAACGGTGAAGTGTACATTGAGCTGGAGGGCCTGCAAC
>CAYOTJ010000183.1:1599-4908 GCA_964406855.1 uncultured Saprospiraceae bacterium | reverse complement strand
CCTGCAACTGCGTGAGCAGGGAGTAGTCCTGGTTGATGTGCTCCCAGCGCGTCTGCACTACGCCCACATTCTCGTTTTGGAAGTGCGGGATGGTGAGGCGCAGGAAGTCGGGGCGAGGCACAAAGTCGGCGTCGAAAATGGCCATAAACTCCCCGCGGGCGGCAGGCATAGCGTCTTTGAGGGCGCCGGCCTTGAAGCCCTGGCGCTTCTCGCGGCGCACCTGCTCAATCTGGAAGCCGAGGTTTTTGTAGTACTCCACTTTTTTGCGCACGATGTCGATGGTTTCATCGGTAGAGTCATCGATGATGTGCACTTCAAAGCGGTCGCGGGGGTAGTCGAAAGCGCATACGGCATCAATGATGCGCTCAATGACGTACATTTCGTTGTAGATGGGAATCTGAACCGTTACGAAGGGCGCTTCTTCGCCCTGAGCTACGGCTACGTCGGCGCCGGCGGTAGCTCGGCGCGAAGCGCCTAATGCAGCTACCTCAAAGCGGTTCATCGCGGCTGCGGCATGGAGCTCGGTAGCTTCGGCTTCTTCGTCCAGCAGGGTTGCGGCGTCGAGTCGGCGACCTTTTTTGTAAAAATAGAGCAGGTTAAACTGCATTACGCAGTAAATGGTGATGTAAGCGAGGGTCACCGTATAGATGCCCAGAACAACCAAGGCTATAGCAGACATGTTAGCGATAAATTTACTTGTCCTTTGTGCTCTTTGCCCCTTTGGGCTAAAGCAATTTGAATATGGTCCAGAGTATTTTCTGCCCGGCAAGGACAGTACCCCGAATGGTTCCCGATACTTTAGACTTACCTACGCGGCGTCGGTAACGCACAGGTCGCTCAGTACATTTAAGTCCGTACTTAGCTGCTTTGACCTGCATCTCTACCGTCCAGCCGAAATCCGGATCTTCCATTCGCAAACTGAGCAATTTGCTCCATTTTATTGCGCGAAAAGGCCCGAGATCGGTAAATTCATAACGATAAAAAAAACGTATCAGCCGGGTAGCCAGCCAGTTGCCAAACACTTGCTGGAAGAGCATGGCACCTTGTTCGCGTTCGCCCAAGGCGCGCGAGCCAATGACCATGTCGTAGTTTTCCTCCGTAATGGGTTTAACCAGTTCGGGGAGTTCTTCGGGGTAGTCTGAGTAATCGCCGTCTAAAAATACCACAACATCAGGCTGCTCGGCTGCCGGCTTAGCCGCTATGTATTCCATAGCGGCAAGACAAGCGCTACCATAGCCTTTGCGGGGCTGGAGCACCACCGTAGCGCCGTTGGCGGCGGCTACTTCGGCGGTGGCGTCGGTACTGCCATTGTTGCCCACAATCACCTCGCGAACCCAGGCTCTGGGAATCTCTGCCAATACCAGCCCGATGGACTTTTCCTCGTTATAGGCCGGTATGATGACGTCAATTACTGGTTGTTTCAATGAATATCTGCTTTAAAAACACAAAGACTAACGCACACGGGCAGCCAAACGCGGCTTGCCACAGGCGCAAGCGCTTTGGCGCCACAAAGTTACGCACATTTCAAGTATAATACAAGATGTATCTACGGTTCAATATACGAAGATTCTACGATCCGAGATCAGGATATTTGTCACCGCAAAAGCTGTTTTTATCACTTCTCTGAAAAAAAGACCCTCCGGCGCGTAACAAATACGCCTACTGCCCGTACACCCCCCCCATGTACTCCTCCTGAAAAGGAAAGTACAGGCACGACCAGAAAAAAAATCAGCAGTGAGTGGTAACGAGGGGCTTCCTACATACCGGGAAGTAATAGCGTTGTATTGTATAATTGAGTAAAATCACTCACAATGATGACATGGAGCACTAACTACAATGGTCAAAAATTGGACATGGCGCTGGAGCGACTGGAAGTTATTTCCTCCGACCGCTTTGAACAACTCATCGGTTTGTTTCGGGAAACTTCCAGCGCAACGGCAGCCGAATTGGCCTTCAATTTGCGGGCATCCGTCGGCGAAGTAGAAGACGATCTCCGACAGCTCACAGCTATGGGGCTGGCTTGCCCCTCGGCCCGCGAAGCCGGCGTCTACCAGTTCAACCACTACAACTACCTCCGACTAATGCTATTGGCCACCCAGGTAGCGGGCGCTACAACCTATGTAGCGGAAACGGAGTAGCGGCCGCCTGCGCTTAGCCGGGCTGTCGGGGGTTCAGGTTTAGCCCCTCATAATAGCCCGTATCCACATCGAGGTGGGCCTTGGTGAAGTAAGTAACCTGCCCCACATGGTAAGAAAAGTGCTCGACAACGTGCACCAGTATCGCTATGCCCGTTTCTTCAAATACCTGCACGGCATGAACCGCTGTCAATTGCTCAGGCTGCACTTCATCCAGCACAGCCTGTATCATTTTTTCGGTTTCATCTATCAATTCCAGCAACTGGGCCTTGGGCAGGGGGCCGCGCTCCTGAAACTCGGCATCCCGATTGCGCTCGTCGGGCCGGCCGGCCAATCCTGCGCCCAACCACTGCCGGGCGTTGCCGCAAAGGTGCAATACCAAATTGCCTACGCTGTTGGCGCGCTCATTGGGGCGTATCCACACGGCGTCTTCAGGCAGCAGATGTAAACACTTGCGAAGGCGCGGCAAGCTCTCGTCCAACAGCCGACGCCGCACCTCCGCCATAAAAAGGGGGAAAAACGCCCCCATCCCAGATTTATCTTCCATGACCGGTTAAGTATTCAGACCGCCACAAACGCTCAGGGTTTGGCCGGTTACATACGTGCTCAGGTCAGATGCTAAAAACACACAGGCGTCAGCTATTTCGCGGGCGGCGCCCAACCGCTTCAGCGGAATGTTCTGCAAATAGGCCTCCTTGGTCTTTTCATCCAGCTCATCGGTCATGTCGGTTTCAATAAAGCCCGGAGCAATGACGTTACAGCGCACATTGCGAGAGCCCATTTCCTTGGCAATCGACTTGCTAAAGCCAATGATTCCTGCTTTGGAAGCCGCGTAGTTGGCCTGGCCTGCATTGCCCGTTATGCCCACAATGGAGCTCATATTGATGATGCTCCCGCCCCGGTTTTTCATCATCGAGCGCAAGGCGTGCTTGGTAAGGTTGAATACCGACTTGAGGTTGTTGGCCATCACATCGTCCCACTGTTCTTCGGTCATGCGCAGCATGAGGGTATCGCGGGTGATGCCGGCATTGTTCACAAGGGCGTCAATGCGGCCAAAATCGGCCAACACGGCTTCAATCAATGCCTCCGCTGCCGAAAAAGAAGCGGCATCCGACTGGTAGGCACGGCAACTGACGCCATACGCCTGACTGATTTCGGCAGCCAGCGCTTCGGC
>CAYOTJ010000183.1:0-1589 GCA_964406855.1 uncultured Saprospiraceae bacterium | reverse complement strand
TTCCTCCGCAAAACGGCGCACGATGGCAGCGCCAATGCCCCGCGAACCGCCGGTGACAAGTGCAATTTTATTGGCTAATAAAGACATAAACAGCAAATTGACTAATAACAAAGCCTCAAAGCTAAGACGATTTCCAGATTCCGCCGGCAAATTGCGCCCCTTTATTGCCATTGCCCTAAGGGTTGCAACTGCCGGGCCGTAATTTCCCGCACCGAGGTGCAGCCGCTCAGGCGCATCGTCAGCTCAAAATCGGCCCACAGGTTGGCCAGCACTTCCTCTACCCCGGCCTGCCCGCCTATGGCCAATCCATAAGCATAGGGCCGCCCCACCGCTACAGCCGTAGCGCCCAGCGCCAGTGCCTTAAACACATCCGCGCCGGTGCGAACGCCGCTGTCGAGTATCAACGGCAGGGCGCCGCCCGTTGCCTCCGCCAGGGCGGGCAGCATCTCTATACTCGATACGGCGCCATCTACCTGTCGGCCGCCGTGGTTGCTCACCACCAAGCCATCCATACCGGCATCCATAGCCCGGCGGGCGTCGTCGGGGTGCACAATGCCTTTGAGCAAAATGGGCAGCCGGGTGTGCTCGCGCAAAAAGGGCAGATCGTCCCAATTGAGAGCCGGATTGGTATACAGACCGATAAACTTGCGCACGGCTTTTAGCGGACGCCCCGAGCGCAGGTTGCCCCAGAATGGCCCCGGATAACGCCTTGTCAGCTCCCACAGCGCTTTCAGGGTAGCCGGCCTGATGCGGCTGCGGGCAGGCGCCGCGCCCTCGGCATCGGGCTCGTCGATGAGGCGCTGAAACACGGGGTCGCTGGTATACTGCGCTATGCCGCGGCCCCGCAAAAAAGGCAGGTAGGCTAAGTCCAAATCTCGCGGGCGCCAGCCCAGCATAGTGGTATCTAAGGTCACTACAATGGCTTCGCAGCCGCAGGCCTCCGCCCGTTGCACAAAGCTGGCTACCAACTCCCTCGACTTGCTCCAGTACAACTGAAACCAACGCGGCCCACTGCCCATAACCGCCGCCGTCTGCTCCATAGCCACGCTGGCCTGATTGCTAAATATAAAAGGCAAACCCAGCGAAGCCGCTGCCCGCCCTACCGCTAAGTCGGCTTCAGGGTGGGCCATGTCTAACACGCCCACGGGCGAGAGCAATATCGGCGCCGGCAGCCTGCGCCCCAGCAACACCACCGATGTATCGGCCGCGCTCACATCGCGCAGCAGCCTCGGCACAATGCCCCAGCGCCCAAAAGCCGAGCGGTTCCGGCGCAGCGTAAGCTCGCCCCCTGCCCCGCCGGCTATGTACGCAAAGGCAGCCTCGCTCATACAGGCGCGGGCCCGCTCCTCCAGCGCATCCGCCTGCGTGGGCGCCAACGGCCGGGCCCCGCTTACGCCTTTTGTGTAAATATCGCGCTGCCGCGACAAAGCCGAAAAAGGATTGTCTGTGTGCATAAGGCAATGCTTCAATGAATGGGAAAAGAATTTTTTTTAGGGGCCCCGCCGCATAGCGCCTACCTCTCGGATCACCACGGGCGGCGCCGGGTGCTCCGCTATTATGGGCATGCGCCCGGCGTCCTTTGAGGGCCG
>CAYOTJ010000182.1:0-7318 GCA_964406855.1 uncultured Saprospiraceae bacterium | reverse complement strand
GGAGGTGCGGGTGCAACTCGACCAGCCGGAGAAGCTGCTGCTGGGCGCCAGGGTGGAATGCGTCATTGAAATCGAATAACAACAACCCGACAACCCAATTTTTATGTTCAGGACGGCTATTCAGTTTATCCGATACGACAAGCCCAAGTCGCTGGGCGCCTTGCTGGGGGTGGTTATCTCCGTCTTTTTGGTGGGGCAGCAGGCGGGCATTTTTATCTTCCTCACGGATGCGATGAAGAGCATCGTGGCCAACAACGACCAGTACATCTGGGTGGTGGATGCCAAGACCGTCAACGCCAACCAACTGGCGCAGTTGGATACGCGCATCGGGCGGCAACTGCTGAGCCTGCCCAGCGTAGAGGCGGTATATCCGGTGGTGATTGAGGCGGGCGCGGCCCAGTTTGAAGATGGCACTACGGCAGGTATGACCATCATAGGGTCGCAGTCGCCCGATTTTGTGGGCGGCCCCTGGGGCATAGCGCCTGCCGACAAGGCCCTGATGGCGCCGGAGGGGGCCATACTGACGGAGTACTTTGACCAGCAGACCTATGGAGGCGTGGCCAAAGGCGAATACTTCGAGCTCAACGGCCAGAAGGTATACAACGCCGGTTTTACGCGGGGTGTGCGGGGTTTTGGCGGCGCGCCGTATGTGTTTACGACCATAGAGCGGGCGCGGGCGCTGAGCAACTTCCCGACTACGCGTGCAAGTCTGTTTTTGGTAAAGTGGAAGCCCGGGGCCGGCATGGCGGCGACCATAGCTGAGATCAACGGCACGCTGCCCAACGTGCGGGCCTGGGATCCGGAGCGACTGGCCGGATCGACGGTACAGGAGGTGTTGGCGTCGAGCGGTATAGCGCTATCGGTGGGCACGCTCATCATTTTCGCCTTGCTCACGGGCTTTATCATCATAGGGCTTACGCTCTATTCGGCGGCGATAGACCGGATCAAGGATTACGGTACGCTGAAGGCCATAGGGGCTACCAACGGCTATGTGAGCCGGTTGATACTCACGCAGGCCATGCTCATTTCTATGGTGGGTTTTGTGCTGGGGCGGGGGTTGGTAGAGGGTTTTCGGCAGGGCATCGCGCAGGCCGGCACCATTTTCGCATTCCCGCCGGCGCTGGAGCTGGGCTTTTTATTGATTACCCTTTTTATTGCCCTTACGGGTTGTTTGTTTGCCATACGGCGCATTAACTCGCTGGAGCCGGCGCAGGTGTTCCGCGCTTAGGGCTTGTTTTTCAGAACCTTGAAAATGAAAAAGTATGCTTCGAATTCTCCTATCAGCAACACTGGCGATGGGGCTGGTTTACGTGCAACCTTTAGCCGCGCAACCGCTCACGTTGTCGGCGGCGTTTGAGCAGGCCTTGCAAAACCGGGGCGAGTACAAGGCGCAACTCGCCAATGTGACCTTGGCCGCCCGCCAGAATGAAAAGATACGGGCGCAGTGGCGCCCCCAGTTGAGCGCCTCGGCCGATCTGCGCTGGAACACCCAGCTTCAGACCAGCGTGCTGCCCATAGGCGAGTTTGGGCTGCCCAATACCCCGGCCGACGCCAAGCAGGAAATACAATTGGGCCTACCGTACAACTACTCGCTGGGCATACAGGCCGAGCAAAAGGTATATGATCCTCTGCGGCGCATAGACGAGCGCATCAACGACGGCAAGACCGATGCGGAGGCCATAACTTTAGAAAAGGTAGCCCGCGACATTCGCTATGAGGTGGCTGAGGCTTACTACGCAGCGCTCTACAGCCGCGAACAGTTGGCGCTGGCTGCGGCAAGGGTGCAGCAGGCCGAGTTGAACGTAGCTGTGGTGGAAGTGCAGCGTCGCAACGGGGCTGCCCTAACCCAGGAGGCCGACCGCTTTGCCCTCGACTTAGCCAATGCGCGATTTGCGCTGCGCAAAGCCGAGCAAGACCTGCGCTTAGCCCTCGAACAACTGCAATACCGCATGGGCGCCCCCCTTACCGGCAACCTGCAATTGGCGGAAACCTTGGCTCAATTAGCCGCCGATACCCTGGCGTCCGCCGCTGCTCGGGGGGCTGTTCGGCCGGAGTTGCGGCTCGAAGACGCCAACTTAACCCTCAATGCCCTCAACGAGGAGCGCTGGCAACTGCGCAACCGGCCTACCGTGTCGGCCTATGCCAACTACACCCTGCTGCACCTCAACGACGGCCCCAACCCCTTTGAAGCGGGTACCTGGTTTCCGTTCAACTACATTGGCATCCGGGCCACGGCGCCCCTGTACGATGGTCGGCAGGCCAAACTAGAGGCCCAGGATTACAGCCTGCGCCGCCAGGTAAACATCCTGAACCGGCAGCGCATACAGGCCAACATCGACTACGAAGTACAGCGGCAGCAAAAGACGCTGGCCCAGGCCCGCATCGACTGGCAGCAGAGCAGCGAAAATACCGCCTTGGCCCGCCGACTGCTGGCCGCCGATCGGGTGCGCTACGAGCAGGGTGCCATCCGGCAGAATGAGCTCAAAAATACCGAACTGACGGTGAAAGAAGCCGAAGACAATCAACTGACCGCTACCTACAATTTGTTGTTAGCGCATTTAAATTTGCAAAAAGCCTTAGGGTTATAAACTTTTTTAGGCCCCTCCCGTTGTAATAGCTGTCATTGGGCAACGCTTGAAAATGCGCCGCAGCCCATAGCGCGGATGCCAAGCCGGTGAAATCCGAGACTTTTGATAAACAAAAAACAGCGCCGGAACAAGCCAACGTAAAAATCCCTCTGGGGTTTGGCATTGTGCCATTGTATCATTATTTTCGTATCATCGTCTAAAAGTAGGACAAACCTGCCGGCTTCGGTTTAACACCGATGCGTAAGGGGTTTTGTCGGCATAATTGCGGTAAGTTATGGAATCGAGAAGAGTTTCGGTCTTTCGCAAGGAACATTTCAACGCCGCCCATCGTTTGCACAATCCAAACTGGTCGGATGAGAAAAACACCCGCGTGTATGGCCGGTGCAACAACCCCAACTACCACGGCCACAACTATGAGCTCATCGTTCAGGTGGCCGGCGAAGTAGACGAAGATACCGGTTATGTTGTGGATATGAAAGTGCTGTCGGAGCTCATCCGCGTGGAAGTGCTCGACCGCTTTGACCATAAAAACCTCAACCTCGACACGGAGGAGTTCAGGCTGATTAACCCCTCGGCGGAAAACATCGCTATGGTGATCTATGGCAAACTCCGCGTAAAATTGGATGAATCATTAGCTCTAAAAATTCGATTGTATGAAACTGAACGGAACTTCGTTGAGTACCCTGCGGGGCTTTAATGACGCAGTCGTATTCAGCGATGACGAGATTGGAGACGATCACATCAGCACCAGCGTGGATACGCCGATGCGCCCCGATGCCTTTGATATGACGAACGAAGAGAAAAAGGCCAAGATAGAATATCACTTCCGCCAGATCATGGAGGCGCTGGGATTAGACCTCACCGACGACTCGCTCAAGGGCACGCCCCGCCGCGTGGCTAAGATGTACGTCGACGAGATTTTCTCCGGCCTTGACCCGGCCAACCGGCCCGCCGTAGCCCTCTTCGACAACAAATATGGCTATGAAGGGATGCTGGTGTAGAAGGATATTTCTTTCTACTCCAACTGCGAGCATCACTTTGTGCCCATCATCGGCAAGGCGCATGTGGCTTACATCTCTAATGGCCAGGTCATAGGCTTGTCGAAGCTAAACCGGATTGTGCAGTATTTCGCTAAGCGCCCCCAGGTACAGGAGCGGCTCACGATGCAGATTGCGCGCGAGTTGGCCCGGGTACTGGGCACCGACAGCGTGGCTGTGCTCATTGATGCCAAGCACCTGTGCGTATCTTCCCGGGGCATCAAAGACGATACGTCCTCTACGGTGACCTCTTACTTTGGCGGCGCCTTTGAAGATGAAGCGGTCCGCCAGGAATTTCTCAGCTATGTAAATATGCCCAAAAGCGGCGAATAGCAAAGCTATTGGGCAGCGGACAGAATTTCGAACTCCGTCCTCCGATTGACGGCCCGGTTTTCCGGGCTGTCATTCGGAACCAATGGCCTGCTCTCTCCAAAGCCGGCATAGGCTAAGCGATCTGTTTCTATACCCTTCCCTTCCAACCAGTTGTAAACAGCTTTGGCCCGCGCTTCGCTCAGTTGTTGATTATCTGCATCGTTTCCCACATCGTCGGTATGGCCATTGATGCGCACCCGCAGTTGCGGATACCGGGTCAGCAGTTCCAGCAGGCGCCCCAGTTCGGCTTCTGAAGCGGCCAGTAGCTCGGCCGACCCCGTCTTAAACAGTACGTTTTTCAACACCACCGGCGCCGGCTCGGCGGTTGTTGAGGGCTTCAGTGCGCTCAATGCGATGTCTAACTTATAGGCTTCGTCTATGTTTTTGACCTCCACCAGCTCAAACCGATCTGAGTAGAAGGCGAAGCCCGGCGCTGCCGCCTCGAAGGCGTAATTCTGGCCTGTGGGCAGCACCACTAAAAAAGCGCCGCTCTCGTCGGCGGCCAATTCCATGAGGGGCGCGGCGTTGCCGTCGGCAAAAAGCCTGACTATGGCCCCACCCAGGGGCTGCCGCCGGTCGTCGGTCACGCGGCCGCTCACATAGGTGCAAGGCTTTGGCCGCAGGTGGGCAGGCAACTCAAAGGCAAAGATATTGAAGTTGACGGCTTCATTATGTTTAGCCACATTGAGGGTGAAGTAGGCCGTAGCGCCGGCTAAATCGACAAACAAACCGCCTTCTTCAGCGGTGGTATTGATGGGATAGCCGAGGTTTTGGGGCTTGCCCCACTGCCCGTCGGGTTGGCGGCGGCTGATGAAGATGTCGCTCTTGCCCATGCCCGGATGCCCCTCCGACATGAAGTACAACGTTTGCCCGTCGGGGTGAATAAAAGGCGCCTGCTCGTTGAGGGCCGTATTGAGGCTGTCGCCTAAGTTTTCGGGGCGCGTCCATTGGCCGTTGGGGCCTTTTCGAGCTACCCACAGGTCGCGCCCGCCCTTTCCGCCGGCCCGCTCGCTGGAAAAAAACAGCAGTCGCCCATCGGCCGACAGGCTGGGCTGCGAATCCCAACTGCCGGAGTTTACCGTCGGCCCCAGGTTGCGGGCTGCCGTCCAGCGGCCTTTTACCAAGGCGCTCTCGTACAGGTCGCAACTGCCCAAGCCGTCCTCTCGCCCGCAGCTCGTAAACAAGATGCGCTTACCGTCGGCGCTGATGGTTTGGGTACCTTCATTCTGTTCGGTATTGGCGCCGGCGATGGGCCGCCCCTTGCCCCAACTGCCGTCGGGGCGGCGGGCGCTGAAGAAGAAGTCCTCCTGCCCCTCTACCCGGGCCGTGTAGATCAGGCTTTTGCCGTCTACTGTGAGCACGGGAAAGTACTCGGCTCCGGGGGTATTAACGCTGTCGCCCAGTGTGTAAGGCGCAAAGGGCACGGGCTGCCTCATGGCCTCGGCTGCGAAGGCCGTATTTTCGAGATACCGGGCTGCACGCTGCCGGGTGTCGGGCTTGCCGGCGCCGGAAGCCAAAAATGCTTTCAGGTGAGTAGCCGCCTCGTCAAATTTTTCCTGTTTTAGCTCCGTCAGGCCCAGTTGGTAGAACCCCAGTGGGTAATAGTCGGCGCTCAGGGCCAGCGCCTGCTCGTAGTCGCGTTCGGCGGCGGCTAAGTCGCCCAGATCGTGTTGTACGCCGGCCCTCATCAGCCAGCCGTCTATGCAGTTGGGGGTAGTTTCCAGCAGTTGATCGAGCTTGGCGCGGGCCTCTTCGAGCTTGCTAATGCCGGAGGCCTCGCGGGCCTGCTCGAAGAGCTTAGCCTGGCGGCCGCCCAGTTCCTTGATGGTGGTATAGGTTTGCGCGGGCAGCCATCCGGCGGTCAGTAAGGTCGCTGCCAGTAGCCAAGGCCGGAGCGCCAAAGAGAAAAAACAAAGCGTAGTGCGAATCATAGCCATGCAAGTAAGAACACTTCAACGGTTATTTCGGGTCTTTGCGTATGCTTTAGACCAACTCCTTGCCGGAATGTACTCATTCGTTGCGCCCTTTGCATAAAAAACAAGCCGGCAGGGAATGCGGCTAAAAAATGACAGAATGTCGTTAGCCTAACCCTTGACCTCAGCCCAAGCCGCTGCGGAGCCCGCGTGAGGGGGTGTAGCGGTATGGGGCTAAACCAAGGGAGGGTTTCCCGACCGCGGGTTTAGCCCCATAATAGCGGAACACCCGACCCCCGGCCCCCTTAGCACCGCCTCTTGGGCAGGGCATGCGCTAAAGGGGCCGGGGGGCACGCCCTAATTTATAGTTCTCCAAGCCAAGATTTGTGAATCTTGACTTGGAGAACTATATTATGCTCATCGTGCGGGCCAAACGACAACGGAGCGGCCCCTGCCGGGGCTCGCTCCGTTGTCATCAACCTAAGCTAAGATTGGGTTGGCTATGCTTAGTCGCGCTTGATGCGCACTACGGCTAAGTAGCGCTCAATGAGGGCGTAGCGGATTTGCTTGCGGGCGGCCTCCCACTGTGTTTTTTGCTGGAAAGTCTGGCGAACGGTGGCAAAGCGGGCCGGCAGTTGTTCGGCAGGAACCTCCATAGCGATGGTGTCCATCAGCAGCATGACATCTTTAACGCAGGGCGCCTGGGGGTCGATGAAGCTGAGATCGGCCAGGGCTACGTCAATTTTGCCGGCATTGGCGGCGTCGCGGGCCTTTTGCAGATGTACTCCGCACTGGCTGCGCTGGTAGCCCTCGTAGTATTCGTTGGCCTTGGTGGCGGCATCTTTGGAGCAGGTCACAAACTCGGGGATGCTGGATGCCAGACCGAAAGCCTTGAGGTATTCGTTGGCTTGGGTAGCTAAGCGGGCCGTAGCCAGCAGGGTGACCAGGGTGTGGCGGAAGAAAGAGATGAACTCGGCATTGTAGAGGCGACCCCACGTTGGTAGGTCTATGTGGGTGCTGCTGAGCTTGCGCAGGGCTACCCGGCGGGCGATGCCGGCGTTGGGGCCTTTGCCTTCGAGGGCGATGGTTTTTTCAGAAGTAACCTTACCGCTGGCTAAGTGTACCGACTTTAGGGTAAGGTCCATCTTAATGCCCACGGTAGCGGGTTCGCCTTCTACGGGCACAGCCTTGGGGTCGGTGAAGGAAGCCTGGATGGCTACGGGCGCTGTGCTGTCGAGCTGCACATGGGCTTCCAGCGCTGATTTTAAGGCGGGCAGCAGCGAGGTGTCGCCGGCTACCAGCGCTAAGCGCACCTTGGGGCCGCGGGGGGCCGCCGGGGCTTGAGCGGAGAGGGAAAAGAAGCCAATGAGGGCAACGCCAACCCAGCGGCAATCGCACGATAAGGATT
>CAYOTJ010000181.1:0-7327 GCA_964406855.1 uncultured Saprospiraceae bacterium | reverse complement strand
GTAATTCTAAGTACATCTTCCCCGGCCCGAATGGGTCAGTAAAAAAAAATCCGGCCCCATTTAGATTCGGCAGACCCGATCCGCCTCCGTTGAATATTATTTGTGATTGATTGATAAGTTCGCAATCATCTTCTATAACAAAACTTATTACTGGCCAAAAACCTACTGGTGGGCAATCCTCATTGATATAAATGGTATCAGATAAGACAGTATCCCAATTGTAATCAGTTAAGTTCCAAGCCCAAAAAGCAATCGTCGGAGGATAGTTAACCACCGCCGCTGTCACCGTCACTGTCTTGGATGCGGTTACGGTCTGCCCCAACGCATTCATATATGTGAAGAATACGGGGTAGTTGCCGGGCGTTTCAGGCGTCGTGAGTATATACTCCCGGTAGTTGTTTCCTGTAAAATTCAAGACCGCGACAAAGGCACCAAAGTTTAGCGATGCATTATTCCACGAGATGGGCTGATTACTACAGCTTTCTTCCACGATGAAGGTTATAATAAAATTTGCTGTTGCATCACAAACCGGAATGGTTACCGTTTCTGGCGCATCGATCCGCAAATCCGGCCCCGCAGGTAAAGCGATCGCCCTGTTCAGCGTTAACAGCAATTGCCCGCCCGCATCCCGAATCTCCAGGCGGTTATTGCCTGCATACCATTGCACCGAAAGGGCGTATGTCCCCGGAGCATTACCCGGTGAAAGTACAGCAGTATCGTCATCGGCATTGGCGTTCAGGAGCAGGGCGCTCAGCCCTGCCGGCGCCCGCACAAATTCGCCATCGCTGCCGCGGGCGTAGAGAAAGTAATTCTCTTCATAACGACAATCGTAGGTGTCCGTTATTTCGCCCAACGTCGCCTCTGAAGCCAGATATGTACCTGGGTCAGTATCAGCTACAATGCGACCTTCGTAATTGGTGAGGTAATAATAGAGCGGGCCGTTAGTCGTTTGGCCCTGCACGGCTGTGCTGCCTAAAAAGCTCAAAAAACAAAAAAAGGCCATCATCAGGCCAGAGAAGTTGCTATTCATCATCGGGAATTACGATTTGGTTAAAAAAGGTCGTCTCAGGATAACTTCTCCTAATCACAAGTCATTAGGCGCGGCCATCAGGGTTGCCGGCAGGCCTTTCCTACACAGCGCAATAAAGATATAATATTTTCTTCAATACCGTCGTCCTCTTGTTGTCTTTTTATCTCTGCTCCGGCAATATACCCCGTTTCGGGTAATAAAATCATTTCCCCCTTTTTGGGCGTGCCCCCGCCTCCTGCCCATAGCCGTACGCTCCAATCCCCGGGGTTTTACTTCGGGCAGGCGCCGGGGTCGCGCTGTCCGCTCTTATGGGGCCGCTATTGCTTTTACCCCACAAAGACGCTTTACGCCGGCGGCCCCATACCGCTGCCATCGCTCACGCGGGCGGGCCTATCCATAAAACGCGCTTCCCAAACCAAATCGCTATTGAAATTCCATAATAGAAGGGAACAACCAGAAGGCGCCAAAATGAAAAAAGCCGCTCCTTGCGGAAGCGACTTTTTTGCGGGTGCCCAGAACAAGACTCGAACTTGCACGCCCTTGCGAGCACTACCCCCTCAAAGTAGCGTGTCTACCAATTTCACCACCTGGGCAGGGGAACTTTTCAGGCGACCAATGCGGCCGTTTCTAAAAAGCTGCGCAAAGTAACGAAATATTGCTCAATCGCGCAATAGGGGGCGCTAAAAAAATATCAGCCCTCCCTTTGCACGGGTTATTCAACCGGAGGAAACATAGATTGCTCCTCTTTTTTGGCGATACCGAGGTTGTAGCGCAGGTTGATACCAAAGCGCTGATCGTCATTATAGCGATCGCCCATAATGAGCACCGAGCCCTGCTGTATGGTGAAACGGGTGGCCATGGTGCGCAGCACATCGCGCGCGTTGAGCGTGATGCTGAGGCGCTTGCCGAGAAAGGTCTGGTTGAGGCCAAAGTTGAGCTGCCCAAAGGTATCCAATTCGTAGAAGTTCTGGAGGCCGCGCAGCGCCATAAACCCGTTGAGGGTGAGTTTGGTATTTTCACCCAACGAAAGGGAGTGGAAGGTAAAAAAGCGCCAACTGCCGCGACTGAACGACAAGGGCCGGCCTTCGTAAAGGCCCTCATAGGCATTGAGGTTATATTGGGCGCTCACCACAAAGAAATATTTGCCGCCGGGCGGAATGGCGCCCACCAGCCGAAAGTAGGTTTCGGCACTCTGCCCGAGGTTGTCGTAAGTGCGCACCGCCACCTCCGGAAATTGAGCGTCGGGATACACAACGCTGGTGAAGATGTCGCGGGTGTTGTTGCGGCCCACCGCAAAAATAGGCATATCGTTGAAGCTGATGTTGGCCTCAAAATTGTCGGTAAACTGAGGCTTGAGGGCGGGATTGCCCACTTCATATAAGTACTGATCAATGTAGCGCACATAGGGGTTGAGGCTCTGATAACCCGGCCTGCTGATGGTGCGCCGGTAGATGAGGAAGCCCTGAAGCGGGTAGCTCGCAATTTTCATAAGGGGCCTGCTGACGTAGACGTACGGAAACCAGTCGAGCCGGTCGATGAGGAAGCTGGCCGGCTGCGGAATGGTTTGTTCACCCCGCATATAGGTGTGCTCTACCCTTACGCCCGCTTTCAGCAGAAAATTGCCGGGCAGGCGACGCGAGGCCTGGAAGTAGGCGGCGCTGAGGCGCTCGCGGTAGCGGAAGGCATTGGTGCGCAAGGTATCGGGGCGCTGAGCGCCATTGAGGTCGATGAGAAAGTCAGCCTCGCTGCGGTAATCCTGCCAGGTGGCCTTAATCCCGGTTTCAATTTTGAGCTCGGGCCTGCTGAGCAGTCGGGTGAGGTCAGACTGGAAGAGAAAAAAATGGCGCTGTTGCTGGTTTTCGCCCGAGCCGGCTATGTAGGCGCTGATGGGCGACAGAAAGTCGGAGCGATAGGTCTGGCTGCCGTCGTTATCGCTATAGCTGTAGTTAAACTTGGTATCCCACTCCGACCCCAGCGTGTCTATTTTATATACAAAGCCCAGGTCTTGCTGAAGGTTGGCAAAGCGATCGTCGTCTTCGGTGCGGTTGAGGTTGTTGGATAGCGCTACATTTTCACCCGTCTCAATGCGGTTTACGCTGTTGTTGGTGTTGTTGCGCCAGTTGCCGGAGAGCCGGCCGTCGTAGCTGAAACTGAGTTTATCGGAGGGGTCGTAGCTCAGGCCATAGCCGAGGTAGCCCCGATTGGCAGGCGGGCGGCTGTTGGCCGTTTGGCGCAACATAGAGTCGGGGCTGAGTACACGAGTGGTATTGATCTCTTCAAGGTAGTCGCTGTGGTTGTAGTTGACATTGAGGTAGTACGCGCTTTTATCGCCGCTGTCGTTGAGGTTAAATCCGGCAAACCGGTTGCCGTACACCCCCTGGTTGAAACCCATATTGATGGCGCCGGTGCGCCCCAGCCTCACCCCTTTTTTGAGCACCACATTGACGATACCGCCCGAACTGGCGGCGTCGTATTTGGTAGAGGGCGTGCGCAGCACTTCTATGCGCTGCACGCTGCCGGGCGGCAAACTCTGGAGAATGGTAGCCACATCGCGGGCGCTCATACGCTGCTCGCGCCCATTGATGTACACGATAGCCGGCGTCGCGCTGTTGAGGTAGATGCCGCCATCCTGATCGACGAAGACGCCCGGGGTCTTTTCCAGCACTTCTAAGGTATTGGTACTGATGTTGGCCAAGGGCTCAGGGTCGATGATCATTTTGTCGTCTTCCTGGCGTATCAATGGCCGGCGCGCTTTTACGGTCACTTCGCCCAAGGTGACGGCGTCTTCGCGGAGCTGGTAGGTGAAGGTCTCGCGACCCGTTTTTATGGTGATGCTTTTTTCGAGGGGCTCGTAGCCGATGTAGCGGATGCTCACCTGATAGAGATCGGGCCGCAGGTTGGGGAAAGCCGCCTTGCCGTCGAGGTCGGTGGTGTTGGCCGTTTCCACAGAGTCGACGATGCGCAGCAACTGCACAGTAGCGCCGATGAGGGGCGCCTTGGCAGCATCAAGCACGCTAATGGAAACCGCCTGAGCGGAGAGCAGGGAAAACAGCCCTGTATAGAGCAGGCTGCTGATGACAAATAAGTAACGTTTGAATGACATATCGGGGGTGATTTTTTGGATTACAGGACCTCAAGCGTCGCAAATGTACGCCTTAAGACGCAGCCGCCAATAAAGTGTGCTGTTAATGTTTATTTAAGGCCAACCGGAAGTTGAAAATTGCAACAACCAACTGTAAACCATAATTTTAAAAATACCAAACGCGCCTTTTTAAAATTTTTTCTAAAATTTTTATGGAAAAACCATATTGTCTTCGTCTTTAAGCTACAACCGGGGCAAATGCGCTCTGCCCACGGATTTAAGCGCTCTATCATTATGAGAACCCTCTCTTTGACTACGGTATTTTGCCTGCTGGCTGCCTGGACGTATAACGTCCGGGCAGCCGAGTACCGCTCCCGCGACAGCGGCGACTGGAGCGACCCTTCCACCTGGCAAGTTTATGATGGTTACTGGCAAGCTGCGGCTGAAGCGCCGGGCTCAGCCGATTATGTACTCATCCGGTCGGGGCATGGTATTGTCGTTCAGGCGGCCCATGCCGCCGCTTCGGGCGTTACGATCGAAGCCAACGGCAGTTTGAGCATTGCGGCCTCCACCCGCGAACTTCTACTGTACGACGGGCGCGCAGGCGCCGACCTCGTTGTGGCGGGCCTGCTGCACGACCACGGCGCCGCCGGCTACGGGGTCAATTTTATAGGCTCCGCAACCTGGCAGCTCGGCGCCGACGCTACTTTCATCAAATCCAACAATTCCTCGGCAGCCGATTATCAAAGCCAATATCATGGCGGCGCCGGCCAGATGCCGGCTACGGCCAACTGGATCATTCAATATACGGGGTCGGGCAGCCCTGCCTTTACATCTGTAAATGCCTATTACCCCAACCTCTCGTTTGTGAGTACCGCCGGGGCCTGGAATCCCGGCCCGGGCTTTAGCCGCTTTCAGGGAGGCAGCGGCACAGCCACCATTATGGGCAGCCTCTCGGTGGGAGCGGGCGTCACGCTTTACAACGAAAACACCTATGCCGAACCCATATCGGTGGGCGGCGATCTATACATAGCCGCCGGAGCCGCTTTTACCAATGCGGGCCAAAGCACCGGCACGGGCGTAGCCGTATACGGCAGCGTATGGGTCGACGGCGCCCTGCTGCTCAACGGCGGCGGCAGCGGGGGGCTGCTGCGGCTGCATGGCCATGAATTAGGCGGCAGCGGGCCGGCCTCGCTATACGATGTGGAAGTGCAAACCGCCGGCGAGCTGGCCATAATGCGCCCGCTGACCATAGAACACGACCTGGCCCTGTTGTCGGGTAAGGTAGCCCTCGATGCCTATCCGCTCACCGTAGAGGGCGAAATATGGGGCTACAACAGCGCCCGCTATGTGCGCACAACAGGCGCGGGTGGGCTGGTGCTGCCCGGAGCAGGTAGCTTGTATTATCCCGTTGGCCAGGATCAATACCAGCCGCTGCTCGTCAACTACCACGGCTACCAGCAGGCGCCCGTGCGCGCGAGCGAGGGCGTACTGAGCCAAGGCAGCACCGGCGAGTGGATGTGGGATAATGTAGTGATGGTATCCTGGCATTTTGAAGGCGCCCCCGGTAGTTTCGACGCTACGGCTCAGTGGCTGACAAGCCAGGAAGGCACGGGCTTCAACCGGCAGAGCTGCTATTTGTCGTATTACCAGTCGCCGGCCTGGTCGGCGGGCAGCCCGGCGGCAGCATTGGGCTCAGGCCCCTACCAGCAAAGCAGAAATGGCCTTTCAGGAGCGGGTACGCTCATTGTGGCGTCCAGCAATGCCCTGCCTGCCGGGTGGGGTCTGCTAAGCGCGCACCGGCAAAGCCCGAAGGAGGTACAGCTCTCCTGGACAACCCTGTATGAATCCAACACCCATGTCTTTTATATTGAGCACAGCCCCGATGCGCGCCGATTCCAGATGGTGGGCGCCGTAGCGGCGGCAGGCCACAGCCCAACAGCGCGCCAATACCAGTTTACCCACCTCAGCCCAGAGGCGGGCTATTACCGCCTCATGCTGGAAGACGCCGACGGTAGTTTGTCTTTTTCAGGCATGGTTTATGTAGATGCCGATAACCCCGCAGAACAAGCGCTGGTCTTCCCCAATCCGGCTAAAGACAGGCTGTGGGTGATACTGCCTCAGGGGCAGTTGCCAACAACCTGGCAGATGGTCGATGCGCAAGGCCGCTTACATCCATTGCCCGCCAACACAGAGGCGCGCTTTGAACTCGATTTATCGGGCTGGCCGCCGGGGGCTTACTTACTAATGCCCCAAGGCGGCGGGAAGGCCATTGCTTGGATAAAAAGCCCTTAATGGCGTTGGCGACATGGAGATACACCGCGCGCGTCGGCAGGTTTTGGGCAAGCTTCCACCGACGCAAAGGCAGCCAATGCCGAAAAAGCCAATGCCTTTACCCTAAAAAACCTATCTTGGTCGCGAATAAAAGGCCGCTGCAATACCCATCGCAGGAAAGAACGACAGCCAACAAATATGATTTCGGGTAGGTGTAGCGCGCTACAGAATGGCTGCTTCAGGGTCAGTGTACACTGGAGGAGCAGGTTTTTTATGCGACTTTATGCAATGGAAAGTAAAAAATTCTTATTTGAGGCGGTAAAGACATTCCGCACCACGGGCGCCGTAGCGAGCAGTTCCCGCCACCTCATCCGAAAGATGCTGGCGCCCATCGCTTTTGACAAGGCGAAGCTCATAGCCGAGCTTGGCACCGGCGATGGCTGCGTAACGGCGGCCCTGCTTGAGCGCATGAGTCCCGACGCTCGACTTGTGGCTTTTGAAATCAATGAAGCCTTCTGGAAGAAAACCCGCCAGATTGAGGACGCACGCTTAGACCTTCGGCTTGAGAGCGCCGAAAACCTTCCCCTGCTTTTTGCCGAGGGTACCGTCGATGCCGTTGTGTCCAGCTTGCCGTTGGCCATATTTCCTCCGGCGCTCAAGCGGCGCATATTGGAAGGCGCTCATCAGGCGCTGCGCCCCGGAGGGGTATACGTGCAGTTTCAGTACTCGCCCAACGACCTCAAGCTCATCAAGAGCATCTTTGCCCATGTACACACCAAGTTGGAGGTGCGCAATCTGCCGCCGGCCTTTGTTTATGCCGCACGAAAATAGGCGATTGGCGCTGAAGTTACCGCCGGCGGCTTTATGGAGTTCGGACCAGGGGGTGAAGCGGTATGCGTGAGGCACGAGCGCATAAGATTTACCCGACCGAGTGTAGCGAG
>CAYOTJ010000180.1:3295-7330 GCA_964406855.1 uncultured Saprospiraceae bacterium | reverse complement strand
GCTATGGAAAGATGGAGACAGTGTATACGATCTGGCGCCTTCGCCGGATGGCCGGTTGCTGGCCATTGCTTCAGAGGGTGGCGGACCTGCTGTATTGGAGATGGGCAAAGTTACCCTGCCTACTTTCCAGCAGTGGCGTAGCTACACACCGCCGGTGACTCCTGTTGTCTACCAGCTCGACAGTATCCTGAATATGTCGATCAAAGGCATTAATGCAGCGCCGGGTAGTTTGATTTATGCGCCCGATGGGCAAAAATTAGCCTATATAGACGCCAACAACCGGGCCTTTATCCGGGATATGCAGCGGGATAAAACCACCGAATTGACGGGCCATGCCGATTGGGTGCGTCATCTGGCCTGGTCGGCTGACGGCAGCCGCCTGGTTTCCTGCTCCGATGATGGTACATTAAAAATATGGAGTGCCGGCACAGGGCAACAGTTGTGGTCTTCGGAGCCATTGGGCGAGTACCTGTACCGCGTATCCTGGTCGGAGGATGGGAAATGGCTGGCCACAGCCGGAGCAGGCCGTTTTGCTTATCTTTTTGGGGTCGACCGGATGGGGGTTTTTCAAACGCCGGAAACCATAAATCTGAACAGTGCCGTAAAAACCATAAGCTTCGCCGAGCGTTCGCAGCGGTTGCTGGTTGGTCATCAGGGAGAAGAGGTATTGGGCGTTATAGCAGATACCCTCTCGGCTTGGGATATTGCTGCACGGAAGTGGACATACCGTCTGCCTGTGCCTGTTACCCTTGAAAACTGCCAGCTTTCGCCCGATGGAGCGTGGTTGCTGGCCCTGAATCCGGGCGATTATCCACTGTTTTTCAGGCTCTCAGACGGCAAGGAGATATACACGCCCGTGAGTAAGCGCTGGAAGTGCGCAGCGGCTGCCTGGTCGCCGGGCGAACTCTCAGTGGCGCTGGCCACTACGGGCAAACAGGTAGAAGTATGGGATGCCCGCCGCTGGCGTCCCTTAGCCACCTTGGATAAATTTGACAAAGAGGTGCGGGCGCTGGCCTGGTCGCCCTCGGCTCAGTTGCTGGCTACGGCCACAGAAGATGGCGTGACGCAACTGTGGGATGTAAGCAGCGGGCAGGAGGTATTGCGCACCGTGGCGGCAGCGGGGCTATCAGGTTTGATGTGGTCGCCGGAGGGCGCCAACCTCATCGCTATAATCAATGGAGACCATGCTAAGTTCTGGCGCGTAGATTTTGGATTGCTGCTGGGCTTAGTGAGGCGCGAGCAACAGCTACAACCGCTGTCTGAGGCCGATCTGGCGCGTTATGGCTTAGAACGTGGGTTGGGATTGAACCAAAGGGCTTTAAACGACCTCATTATTCGCGAAAACGAACCCCAATTGGTAGCCTGGGCGCGCTATTTTGCCACACGGGCACAGAGTAGTATAGATTGGAATATGGCCCAGAACAACCTCGATCAGGCATTGCGCTTGTACGATCGGGCCGACAGCCTCTCCACCGTCAACTGGTATTATCAGGAGCGGGCGCGCCATTTGGTCTACTATGGCCAGCAATGGTTGGCGCGGGGCGAGCTGGAACAAGCGGGGAGGCATTTGAAGTCGGCTTTTGAGCTGGCGCCAGGTCATCCCGATGCTTTGCTCGTAGACGGACTCAGGCAGTGGATGGTAGGCAACCGTAGTGCGGCTTTACAGCAAATTATGGAGGCCTATGAAAACAATGCCAGCTACGAGCTCATCAATATCCTGCTGGAGGCCAATGCCAATGATGTGACCATTCCCGATGTAGAGTTGCTTTATCGGTTTGTTACTTACGACAATCCTTCTGCATCCATTTTAGAGCAGATGGGCATAGCGGCTGCCGATCAAAAACAGCGGCCGATAGAACCCCTGATCGCTTTGTTGCCTGCTTCGGAGCAGGAACGCTATCGCTTGCGGCGGCTCATCAATGAGGCAGGGGCTGAACCTGCGGCGGTACAAGCCTGTACCCTGTTTATAGAGGCCCTGAGGGGAATGGATGTGCTGGAACCCGACCCCATTGACCTGCGGCAGCAGTGCAATGGGTTGTTGTTGAGGCGCTTGCAGCAAACCAACCCAATGAGCGACGATTACCAGCGCCTTTTACCCGTATTGGAGGAATTGTCCCGACAGTTGCCTGCGGGAACCGACTGGCTCTCGCTGGGGCGCAACCTTTATCAGGCTATGAATCAATTGGCGCAGGCGGGCCGTTTTGCAGAGGCAAGGGAGGCGAGCCGGGTGTTGGATGGCGTCATAGATGGGTTGGCGCAGGCGCAGAACGATTATGATTATGTGTCGATCAAATTGAATAATCAGGTCGATCAGGCCTGGTTTTCGATGTTGTTGGGCAATGTGACGTCGGGGATAGCCCAGTTGGAGCCCATGCTTGTCCAGGATTTGGTAGCCGCAGAGGCCCGCTTGAAACAAGCCCATGGCTGGCTACTACAGGGCCGCGAAGATAAGGCGCTGGAGACCTATCGCGCCTTGTTGCCCAATATGAACGAGCAGAGCAGGCAGGTGATGGTGCGCGATTTTGACTGGATGGCTGATAAACCCGGCGTAGCCGCCGTGCGCGCTCAGGTAGACGACTGGTATACCGCCATCAGCGAGGCTAATGTCCTTCAAAATGAAGCGCTGCAGAGCCGGCAGTCGTATTACGATTTGGCGGGCGCCCAAAATTATGAGATGGCATTGGCGAGTTTAGACAGCGCCCTGGCCCGCTGGGAGCGCCTGGAGGGCATTCATTGCCGGGCGTTGGCCGCAGCGCAGTTGGCGCCCGGATATTGCGAAGCCGTTGGCAGTCAATTGGGTACCGACTGGGGGAATCGCTCTTTTTACTTGCTCTTCGTGCGTCGGTTTGCCGAGGCGGCCCGGTCGGCGGAAGAGGGCTTTGCCCGCCTTGAGCAACATTGGATACGCACCAACGAAGGCCATGCTTACCTCTATCGGGGGCAGTGGGGTAAAGCGCGCGATATTTATATGGCCATCAAAGATTTGCCGGACGAAAATAATGAGGGCGCGTTGCTGGGCGAGGCGTTGCTTACTGACTTTGAAACCCTGCGCGATGCCGGCATCTGGCATAAGGATGTGCTTAAAGCTGCGGCGCTCGTGCTGGGGCGCAAGCTGACGGCGGAGGAGCGATTGAGGTATGGCCGATTAACGGAGTAAACATGAAAATTTCTTTTTGTAGGAAGGGGGAGGTTTTGGGGAGCGTTGCTTACTCAAACATTAAGTTAGTTAAGGTCATTAAGAGGCTCCGCTTAGACATAGCCACGTGGCGTAGGCCGCTTTGGCCTTAACTATCTTAATGTTGAGAGTAAATAAAGTACTACGGGTAGGTACTATAATATTACACTTAAGAGGTAGCGCTAATTAGGGAGAGCCTTAAAAAATTCATTCACCAATGGCCGGATTGATTTTGTAATATTATCTGTGTAAAAGTCGATTAGGAGGCCCTGTGGCTTTTTAAGTAAATTCATGTAAGTAATTAGTTGTGCCGTATGTACGGGGAGAAGAGATTCTACTGTTTTTAGCTCTACTACAATGAGATCATCTACAAGGAGGTCTAACTTTAGAGAAGTTTTAATTGTGAGACCATCATAGTTAATGGGGATAGTGAGTTGTTGAACAACATCATATCCTTCTTTTTCCAGCTCGTATTTTAGGCATTGCTCATAAACATTTTCGAGTAAGCCTGGCCCAAGAGCTTTATGAACTTTGATGGCTGCACCTACAATCTGGTAAGAAAGCTGCGTTACTTGCGTTTTTGTCATTGTATTTTATGTTTTTTAGAGAGAAGCTAAGTTAGTCACTTTTTGCAATTAAACCATTTTTACAAAAATCAAGGAAGTTAGACGTATTAAGAGGCTCCGCTTAGACATAGCCACGCGGCGTAGGCTGCTTTGGCCTTAACTACCTTAATGGTAAAAAAAAACAGATCAGCGAAGCTGATCCCCTCCATTTGGTTTCAAACATTAAGTTAGTTAAGGTCATTAAGAGGCTCCGCTTAGACATAGCCACGCGGCGTAGGCTGCTTTGGCCTTAAC
>CAYOTJ010000180.1:0-3195 GCA_964406855.1 uncultured Saprospiraceae bacterium | reverse complement strand
TACCTTAATGGTGAAAAAAACATCAATACCCGGCAGGCATCGCAGACAGCACCTCGCGCGCCTGCGCCAAGTGCCGCCGCTCATGGGCCACAATAATATCGAAAGCTGTCTCGAGCTTGTATACAATGGCGCCATTGGCCGGAGAAGAGATGACGGCGCCCCGGCCGAGGAGATCAGCCGCCCCGGCAATCCGGCTTTTGAGCTCCTCCTGATGGCCAGCAAAGCGGGCCAATAGATCGGGGGGCAGATCGCTTTGAGCCGGCTCCCAAATGGGGAAGGTCTTAATTTTGCGCTTGCGGTCGGGTTGCACCGAGCCGAGGATCATCTTGCCAAAGAAGGAAACCATAAAACCCATCTTGCCCATGAAAGGCAGGGTATACGAGCCCTCATGCAGCGCCTCCAGCACAGGGTAATACGTTTCGTTGATGACGATGAGGTGATGGATGTTTTGGGCAATGCTCCAGGTATGGGCATTGGGCTTCCAGCTGAGCTGCCGCTCGTTGAGCGAGCCGAAAGCATCTGTAAAATCGGTGGTCGTTTGGTCGATGATGGTATTCCAGCGATTCATATTCAAGCTTTTGAAGGTACAAAATCAGGGACGCCCCCGGCGCAGTCGGGCTATGATGGCCGCTACGGCGTCGTTGATGTCGATAGAAAGGCGCAGCCGCCACACCAGCGCGCCGTAGACCAGCGTGATGAAGGCCGAGCGCAACACCATAGCCTGCCAGGGATTGGCGGGCCAGGGCAGCAATACCACCGCTATATAAATGGCGCCGGCAATGGCTAAAGCCCGGAACATGGCCCACGTAAAAGGCTGCATACGCCAGATGCGCCAGATGAAGCCTAATTTGCAGAGGTTAAACAAGCCTACAGCCAGCAGGGTGGCTACGGCAGCCCCCTCGATATGCCAGTTGAGTACGGCTACAAACAAGTAGTTGAACGCCACATTCATGGCCACCAGCACCAGCAGGATGTAGAGGTTGACGCGGAAGTAAGAAGAGTAGAGGATGATCTGGGAGTTGTTGCCGGTGACCATATCCAACAGCGCGCTCAGGCCTAAGTAGAGCACCACCATCCGGCCCTCGGCATAGAGGCGTCCATTGGGCATGATCTGGAGCAGGTCGTCGAGGTTGAGCCAGATGCCCAAAAAAAAGAGCAGCCCGATGATGAGCTGGTTGAGGGAAGTTTTGCGGTAGAGCTCCTCGATTTTGGGCAGGTCATTGGCGGCAAAGGCCTGCGCCAATAGCGGGGCCGTGATCTTTTCCAGCGACCGCTTAGGCACATCAATCACCGTGCCGATGTAGGCCATGATGGCGTATATTCCCAGCGCCTCGGTACCTTTGCCGGCAATGAGCAGCGGCAGCATGGTTTTGTCGAGCCAGGTCATCATGGTGGCGCCTAAGCTGCCCAATATGCTGTAAAAGCCATAGGCGCTCATCTCGCGCAGGCTCACGCCGGCGGGCAGGGTAGTGGGGCGCCGGAGTTTCAGCTCGCCTATGCTGAGCAGATAGAGCGCCTGCCCCAGCATCATGAGCCCATAAACGGCCACAATGCCCCAGATGTAGCCATCGAGGTCGTAGACCCGATAGAACAACAACACGGCAATGGCGGCCGAACCCAGCTTCACAAACGGATTTTCGAGCAGGCTGGGCACGGCAAAGCGCATGAAGTTTTTGGCGTAGTTGAGCAGTAACATACCCACCGACAGGCAGAGCGCAATGGGCGCCACATAGGGCAGGTAATTGCGTATCAGGGGGTCGCGACTGCTGAGCGCCGCTTCCCACCAAGGGCGCGCAATGGCCCCCAAGGCTGCCAGCGCCACAGCCCCCAGCAGCGGAAAGAGCAACAACAGCGTCAGCAGCGCCCGGTCGTCGCGGGCGTCGTTGCGGAAGTGCGGGTAGTAGCGTATGACGAGGTTGGAGGCGCCCATGAGCATCAGGGGCGAGAGGATGACGGCCGTGCTCACCAAAAACTGGAAGATGCCCTGCTGCTCCAGCGTCAGAAAGCGCGGGTACACCCAAATGACGTTTACGGCCCCTATGGCCACGCCTATGTAGGAGACGGTGCTGTCTTTTATGCCCTGACTTCTTACTACGCCCATGCCGCCAAAGTTAGCCCTGCGGCGCCGCGCCTTTGCGTCAGGCGTCTGCCGGCAGGTATATCTGGCCAAATGTCGCTATTTTATTACTTTTGTGCCCCATCGGTTATTGCGCTTATGAAAAAAGCACTGTTTTTTTCCAATCAAGGACTCAGTATCCCCAGCTTGGGCATGGAGTTGGAAGTGGCCGCTCAGCTCGCCGCCGGGGGCTACGAAGTACACGTGCTCACCTGCAACAACTGCCTCGACAGTTGCTACTTCAACCCCACCCACAACCTGTTGGGCTGCGCCGTCTGCGAGAGCCGATCGGCCCACTTTCACCGGCATATCGGCATACCGGCCCATTGCCGCCATCAGTTGCGGCGCTTCGAGGAGGCCGAGCGGATGGTATTTCCACACTTCCCCGACATGGCCTCGCTCATGGCCTACGAGTACGAAGGCGTCAACATCGGGCGGGGCGCCCTATCCAGTGTGGTGTCGCTCACCCGCTGCAATGTGGTGAACTCCGACACCCACGGCCCCCTCATCGCCCTACAGCTCAAGGCCGCCCTCCAGGCGCTGCTCAATGCCCGGCTGTACATCGACCTCATCCAACCCGAGGTCGTATACCTCTACAACGGCCGCTTCGCAGAGGTCTTCCCTCTCGTAGACCTTTGCACCCGTCGCGGACTGAAGTTCTATACGATGGAGATGGAAAACCACCTCTTCAAATACAACCTCTATCCCAACGGCCTGCCCCACAGCCTGCGCATCTTCCACCAGCAGATGATGGAACACTGGGCCGCCGCCCCCGCCGCCGGGCGCGAGGCCGACGCCATAAGCTGGTTTGAGGCCAAGCGCCAGGGCGCCCAGACCAACGATAAATCCTACCTCGACAAACAGATAAAAGGCGCACTGCCCGACAACTTCGACCCCGCCCGACACAACATCGCCCTGTTCAACTCTTCCGAAGACGAACTCGTCTCCATCAGCGAGTGGCAGTCGGAGCTCTCCGCCAGCCAAAACGCCGCCATCGAGCGCATGGCCCTCCACTTCGCCCACGACCCCCGCCTGCACTTCTACCTGCGCGTACACCCCAACCTGCTGGGCCTCCACAA
>CAYOTJ010000179.1:3151-7331 GCA_964406855.1 uncultured Saprospiraceae bacterium | reverse complement strand
GCACATTGTTTTTGCCTTCAGCGTTTTTGAAGAAGTCGTTGAGGCCTATCTCGTAGTTGAGTTCGGCGGTGAGGAAGAGCAGATCGACGCCGGCCCCTACATTAGCGCCCCAGGTAAAGCGGTTGAGGTCGTCGAGGTAAACGGAGGGCGATTCGGGTATGGATACTTCGTCTTTTTGTGTCACGTTCAGCACGTAGGCGGGCGTTATACCGCCTTTGGCGTAGATGCCCAGCAGCCCGTTGTCGCCCGTGAGGCGCAGGCCCAGGTTGATGGGCGCGCGCAGGCTTTGTATGGTGTTTTCCTTCGAGAAGTCGAGATCGGAGGGGTTGCTGAGGTCGTTCACGATGCGGGTAGTGAAGCTGTAGTAGTGCAGGCCGGGCGCCAGGAAGAAGGCGCCGTCGCCGAGGCGCAGATCAAGACCGGCGTTCCAGCCGGCGCGGGCTTCCGCTTCCGCGTTGATGTCTTCCAATTTGACGTCGAGGGCCGAGGCGTTGACGCCTACCTTGGGGCTGAAGCGCACCTGGCTGAAACCATATTGAACCGAAGCGAAGAGGATAGCCATCCCCAGAACCACGCGAATGCTCGTTTTCATAATGCAGATTTTTTTTTTTTCAGTTGGTGGATTAATGGGTTCGCCTGTGCGAACGGAGCTATAACGAGCGGCGAGGGGCGGTTTCGTCTAAACAAAAAGTCAAGGCGGCGTTAAAGATGTGTTATCAGCCGGCCTGAAAATGCCATACTAAGATGGCGCGGTCGTCGCCGGCGCTGATGAGGGCCTGGCCGTCGGGCATCCACAACAGGCGGTTTACGCTGTTGCGGTGGCCATTATCGCGCTGTAATTCAAGCACTTTTAATAATTCCAGCGATTGGGCGTCCCATATCTTTACCGTCTTATCGCGGCTGGCGGTGGCTACCCATTGGCCGTCGGGAGAGAACGCCAGGTCATTGATGGTAAACCAATGCGCTTCGATGGTTTTTTCGCATCTGGGCTCCTGATCGCCTAAATACCAGCAGCAAAGGCGGGCGTCCCGGCCGCCGCTCAGCAGGCGCAGTCCGTCGGGGGAGTAGGCCAGGGCAAATACAGAGCTCTGGTGAGCGCCCGGTATGGTCGTTTTCAGACTCAGGGTGGCGGCATCCAGCAGGTAGATGGCGCAGTCGCTGGCGCCTACCGCCAGCTCATGGCGTTGGGGGCAGTAGGCCAATGTGCGCAGGCTGTGCCCGCTCAGTTGGAGGCTCTCCGCGGATCGGCCCGAGGCGGCATCCCAGCGGATGAGGCGGCCGTCGCCCCCGGCCGAAAGCAGGCTGCCGGCTATAGGCAGCAGCGCAAAAACGCCCTTGCCCTGGTGCGCAGCCACATTGCGCGTAGCCTCCGGCTCGGCGGGGCTTATCCAGTGCACCCCGCCGTACATATTGCCCGCCACGAGGTAGCCCTGTTCAGGCAGCCGACATAACGAAAACAATTGGGTGTCCACCCGGGCTGTCAGCCTGCCCAGTTCTGGGTTTTCGGCTAAATCCCAGCGTACTACCCAGCCGTCGCCGGCAGCCGAGTAAAAAGAATGCGGCGTATCTCCGGCAGCCAGCCCGAATACAGCGGCATTGTGCCCCAGCAACGCATACTGCCGGGTCAGGTGGCGGGGAGTATATCCGCCATTAAACGCGTTGGTTTCTTGCGGGCGCATGGCAGGGGGTCAGAACATCTTTTTTCGCTGGAAGTACCAGGCCAGCGAAAGGGTGAGCAGTATGGAGGTGGCGATCACAAAATAGGCCGCCAGCGGGTGATCCATAAACGGCAGCCTGAGATTCATGCCATAAAAGCTGGCGATAAGCGTAGGCACCATGAGGATGATGGTGATGAGCGTAAGGCGCCGGATGGTGATGTTCAGGTTGTTGGAGATGATGGAGCCATAGGCATCCATAGTGCCGCTGAGGATGTTGGAGTATACATTGGCCATGCCCAAGGCCTGGCTGTTGTCGATGATGATGTCTTCAAAAAGGTCGGTTTTATCTTCGTCGTCGCGCAGTTGCAGGAAGTCTGTGCGCTTCATTTTCATCTTCAGCAGCTCGTTTTCGCTCAGGGTGTTCATAAAGTACACCAGCGACTTTTCGATGCTCAGCAGTTGCTTGAGCTCGCGGTTGCGGCTGCTGTCGTATAGCTCCTGCTCGATGAGGTTGCGCTTGAGGTTGAGTTTCTTGAGGCAGGTCAGGAAGCGGTACACATTTTGCTCCATGATCTGAATGACAAACAGCGCTTCATCGGAGGGGTCAAAGTTCTTCACCCGATCGTCGAGGAAAAGCTGAATGATGGGGTTTTCAAACGCCGTAATGGTAATGACGTGGTCGAGGGTGAGAATAATGCCGAGGGGCGCCGTAATATATATGGCGTCGTTTTCTTCTTCAGCCTCGTTCAGGATGGGCGTGTTGAGCACAATAAGCCGCACCTCCTCGTCTTTTTCATAGCGCGATCGCTCGTCTATGTCCAAGGAGTCGGTGAGGAAGTCCAGCGGAATTTCAAACTGCTGCGCTACATCCTCCAGCTCTTCGTGGTTGAAGGGCGGCGTGATGTTGATCCAGCATTGGTGCTCCGAATTTTCCAGCTCCCGAAGGCGGCCGTCAAACTTGGCGTAGTAGCGAACCATAAGCTTCCGCTTAATTTGACCGCTGCAAACATAAGCTTTTTTATTCAGTGGTCGTCTTTCGCGCGCCTAAGTAATTGCCAGGCCAACCCGCCGCCCGCCAAATCAATAAAAAAGTGCAGGCCCGCCAACAGCCAGATGCTGCCCGTATGCACAAACACATACCCAAACAACACCGCCATGCTCATGATCTTGACCACCGCCCGCCATCCCTGATACAGATGCACCGACCCAAATACGGCCCCGGCGCCCAGTAGCGCCAGCGTATACGACCCATCGAGCCCGGCGAGCACAGCCTGAAGGTAACGCAGCATGTAGCCCCTGAAAATTACCTCTTCACAAAAACCCGCAGTGAGCGCCACCGGTATAAAATGCAAAAACTCCCGCCCATTTTCAGGCAAAAAGCCCATCGACTCCCGCAACGTTGCCCGCGTATCCGCCCGTCGTACCTGATCGCGGATGTCGGCTATGGTATCGGCCACATACAACGCCACAAACAAGCCCAGCGCCAGATAGGGCCATCCTCTCTCGGCTGTCTGCATCGGCGCCATGCCCAGCAACGCCCAACTCCGCCCGTTTCCGTACCATACCCCCGCTACCAGCAGCGTCAGCAGCCACAGCCAGGCATTATTGCCCCAGTATAACGCCAGTTTGGTTCGCGTGTCAAAACGGACGCCCTCCAGCGGCGATGGCCCCGCACTGATCGAGCGCCAGGGCAACCACACGCCCAGCAACAAAAAAAGCAAATGATCCGTCCAGTGTATGTTCATGCGCTCAATACTTTATGGGCGATTATATCTCGTCAGTAAGGCGTTTTTGGGCGTGCCCCCGCGCGCAAACACCCGCCGGCGCCTTGGGGCGCAAACGCGAAAGGCAGGCGCGCGGGGTCGGGTGTTCCGCTCTTATGGCCATCTGCCCCGCGTCCTTTAAGGGCCGCAGCGCAGATGGCCATACCGCTGCACCCCCTCACGCGGCTCCGCAGCGTCAACATACCTGGTCAGCCGTTATGCCGAGCCAGGCCGCCGCAATTTCCGCAGCGCATATTCGGAATTTTTACAAAACTAATTGTTTTTTGCCAGATATGCCGTATCATTGCAATCTTAATTTTTTAGCTAAATTTTACGGCGTTTTAGCCCATGAAAGTAGATATTGTATACAATCTGTTTGCTTTTCAGTCGGATGTCTTCCTCCCCAATGCCTTTATCGTAAGCCAAGATAAGGACGGCTATCTCACCCATATTCTCCAGAAGGCTACCCCTGCTACCATAGGCGCCTTCGGTTTAGCTTTGGATTCCACCCGCGAGCGCCTTTTCCGACTTATGGACAGCCTACAGCCCGCCGAGCTCGCCCGGCCTTATCAAAAAAAAGGCCGCAAACCCACCCCGCTCGAAGACCTGCTGAATGATAAAGACAACCGCGAAGTGCGCAGGGCCATCTCCCGCCAGATCGATCGCCTCCTCGACGAGTGGCTGCGCCTGATTACCACCCACCACTACCCCCTCACCTGGAATGCCGAGCGCAAGGCCTTAGTACAGGATTTTATACTC
>CAYOTJ010000179.1:0-3141 GCA_964406855.1 uncultured Saprospiraceae bacterium | reverse complement strand
TTTATACTCCAGCCCATAGCCGAGCCGCTTCAGCCCATGTTGTTCTTTCGCAAGACAGCTACGGGGGTCGACTACCAGCTTCGGCTCACCGAGGCCGGCCGGCCCTGGCGCATCGCCGAGCGGCAGGTGGAAGCCCTCGTCAACAATCCGGCCTGGATCATGGCCGACTATAAGCTATACCGCATAGAATACGTCAATGGCTACCTTGTAAAGCCCTTCCGCGATCGCGACGAAGTAAACATTCCGGCGGCCAGCGTGAACGCTTACTTCAAAAACTTCATCCTCCGGGTAGCCGCCAAAGTGGAGATAGAAGCCGAGGGCTTTGCCGTCCAGCAGTTCGGCCGCTTAGAGGCTTGCCGCCTCGAACCCGTGCGCCATCTGTTTGAAGACCGTTGGGTGCTTTCCGTACAAATGCGCTATGCCAATGCGACCTTCAACTGGAATGAAACCCGAAGCCAGCGCCTTTCGCTGGAAGTATCAGCCGACGAAGTGCGCATAGTGCAAGTCCGCCGCGATGCTGAGGCCGAGCAGCGGCAGTTGGCCTTGTTGGCGCCGCTGGGCGTGGCCCCTTCACCCGATGGCAGCCATTACCAACTCCTGCCCGCGGCTCCGGCGACCGAAGATGGCAAACCGCTGCCCGACGATACTTTTGCCGTAGTATACTGGCTGGCCCGGCACAAGGCGGCGCTCATGGCGGCGGGCTTTGAGGTAGTAGCCCCCCAGGTTGATGAACAGGAGGTACAGTTGCACGAAGCCAGAATAGAATGGGGCGTAGCGGCCGGCAATGACTGGCTCGACCTCAACGGCCTCGTCAGGGTAGGGGAGTTTAGCTTTCCTTTCCTGATGCTGGCCCGACACATCCGCGATGGCAACCGCTTTTATCCCTTGCCCGACGGCAGTTTATTTGTCATCCCCGAGGAGTGGATGGCCCGCTACCGCGATGTAGCTTCACTGGGGCAAAAGTCGGGAGAAGCGCTTCGCTTAGCCAAGAGCCAGTACACCTTATTATATGGTATCGGCTTGAGCGAGTCGGAAGCCGGCATACAGTCCGACTCGCTGGCAGAGGTTCTGCCGCCCGAAGGGCTTCGCGCTCAATTGAGGCCCTACCAGCTTGAGGGTTTCCGTTGGTTGGTGCGCTTGTACCAGCAAGGGCTTGGCGCCTGCTTTGCCGATGATATGGGCTTAGGCAAAACCCTTCAAACAATAGCCGCGCTGCTATATGCCAAGCACAGCCGAAAAAAAAAGCAGTCGCCGACCGTTGAGGCCAATTATGGCAACCAGCTCAATTTGTTCGGCGCGCCGCCCGACGACCACGACTTCCTGAACCCACTTGGGGCGCTCATCATCATGCCGGCTTCGCTGCTGTACAACTGGGAGAGCGAGATCAGGCAGTTTGCCCCCTCTTTATCGGTATATCAGCATGTAGGACCTAAACGATACAAAGATACCCGCCTGCTGGCTCGGTTTGATGTGGTGCTCACCACCTATCAGACCGCCCTGCGCGACGAGGCTCTGCTGTCGGCAATGACCTTTGAGTACGTCGTCCTCGACGAGAGCCAGCAGATCAAAAACCGGGAAAGCAAAGTATATAAATCGCTAAGCCATTTTGAGGCCCGGCATAAAGTATCGCTGAGCGGTACGCCCATCGAAAACTCATTAGCCGACCTGTGGTCGCAGATGCAGTTTATCAACCCCGATCTGTTGGGCGGCTTTACCTACTTTCAGAAAGAGTTCATTTACCCCATCGAGCGACAGCAGGACGACCGGCAGAAAGCCAAACTTCGCCAATTGGTACAGCCTTATTTATTAAGGCGTACTAAAGAAGAAGTAGCCCCTGATCTTCCACCCCTTACCACCCAGCTCTTTTACACAGAGATGTCGGCCGAACAGCGCAAATTCTACGAACGGGAGAAATCGGCCGCCCGCAATTATCTGCTCGATAATTTTCAGCCCCACAGCGGGCAGTACCGGCTGCTGGTGGTGCAAACGCTAACTAAGCTTCGCCAATTAGTCAACCACCCCATTTTGGTAAACCCGGATTATGAGCGGGAAAGCGGCAAATTCAACGACGTCGTCGAGCAGTGGGAGGTAGTGCGCAAGAGCGGGCATAAAGTGCTTATTTTTAGCTCTTTTGTTCAATATTTAGAGTTGTTCCGGCGTCATTTTGAAGCCGTTGGAGCTGCTTATGCCTGGCTTACCGGCGATCTTTCGCCCAAACAACGCCAGCAAGCCATCAATGAGTTTCAACAGCAGGCAGGAGTGCAAACCTTTCTCATCTCCATTAAAAGCGGTGGGGCCGGACTCAATCTTACGGCTGCCGACTACGTCTTTATCCTCGACCCCTGGTGGAACCCCACCACCGAACAACAGGCCATTGCCCGGGCGCACCGCATTGGGCAAAACCGTAGCGTTTTTGCCCTCAAGTTCATCACCAAAGACAGCATAGAAGAGAAGATACTCAAACTCCAGGAAAGAAAGAGCCAACTGGCGGAAGACATCATAGGGCGGGTTGAGCAGATGGACTTTGACCGCGAATCGCTACAGTTTTTGTTGGAGTAAGCTGGTTTACAACCCTATAAAACGCATTACGGGGCATGTGAACAACTTTTGAAAAAAAAACGAGCCAAGGTCTTGTGCAAAGTCAACTTTGTTTAATACCTTTGCCATGCGAAACGACTTAGAGAAGACAAAATCCCTTGATAGGGTATTCATAGAGATCGAGAGAAACGGACGTTACTACTACACGAGAACAAGGTGAATTTCACCACGATAGCCGAGACGTTACCTTCATCTGTGCTTAAGTAGTCATGTAGGTTTTAAAATAATCCCGCAACATTATGCCTCAGGCTTACCACTCAATTGCTGTCAAGCATTCTCCCAATTCATCCATTTTATCTGGTAAATGCGCTGCTGTTGTATTCGGCAGGCGCTAATCTTTTTCAGTTCCATAACTTTGAGTGAAACGAGGTTATCCGGCTGCAAAAAGTTGCAGATCCGTATTTGACACAGGGATGTTTTTACCATAGTTTTGGATTTAAGACGACGACCATGATTTTTGGGCGCTTTGCATTTAATTATGCCGGCGCCATCGACCATAGCAACCACACAACCTTTTTTTATTTATTTTAACAAATTGTAATC
>CAYOTJ010000178.1:5263-7400 GCA_964406855.1 uncultured Saprospiraceae bacterium | reverse complement strand
TTCGGTGCTGAGGGCGTCAATCTCCCGGACGAGGGTGGCGATGCGGTCTTCGATTTTGCGGGTAGCGGGGCCATAATAGCGCATACCGGTGGTGCTGCCACAGCAGGCCATGACGGTATCTTTGCCGCTGATTTCAAAGGCGAGGAATTGTTGCCATTCGCGGCGTTCCTGTTCTTTGGCGCGCACGCCCAAGGCAAGCTGATCGTTGCGGCCGCGCACCGAGTCGATCTGACCTTCGTAGCGTTCGAAGAGTTTTTTATCCTGCTCGTCGCGCATAACCAGCAGTTCCTGGGTGAGGCTGTCTTTGAATACCAGCAATACCAGCGGGTGAGATACCAATATGCCGATGCCCACGGCAAACAGCAGGCGGGCAAAAAACTGGAAAGAGAAAAAGTCGCGCAGCACGCTCCGCCCCTTCCGGAAAGTAGACACAATAAAGCGGTCGATGGCAAACACGATGGCCGCCCACACCAAGGCCATGAGTATGGGGAGTACAGGCAGATCTGTAAGCGTAGATATGGCATACGACATAGACGCCAACCCCAATATAGCCGGAATGAGCACCAAACTACCCAGCCCGGCGTATTTGATCTGCTCTTTGCGGCTGCACTGGGCTAAGAGTTCGGGGTCGGCGCCGGAGCACCAAACGAAAAAATCGAAGACAGGTTTGTTCATAATCAGTCGGGTGTATACTGTGCATCAGCAGATTTTATGTATAGAGGCTTGGAGGTATCGTTCTCCAAACAACTGCCTGTATACAAACCTGCCGGCGCAAGCTTAAAAATAGACTTGTTCAGCACAAATTTGCTGTGCTTTCGCTCATGCGCAACCCGCTGAATAAGTCTAATACTCAAACGCCCGACCAAGTTGCGTATTTCGGCAAAGGCCGCCTTATTTTTTCTGCCAACAGCGGTAAAACGCCGACTACTGCCCCCCTATGCCCGCTGCCCAGCGCAGGGCGGCGACGGTTTTGTGGCGCTCGGCCTGAAACTTTAGTAGTTTGAGGCGGGCGTCGAGGAGTTTTTGCTGGCGGGAGTTGAGCAGAAATATAGAACTGGCCCCGGCAGTAAACTTAATTTGTTCGGCGTCGAAGAGCGCGCGATAGTTGGCGGCGAGCTGTTGGCCCAAGGTCACCTGTTCGTCGAGGGTAGCTAAGGTTTGGGCATAAGCCGTTACTTTGGCGCGCAGTTCCTGGCGCTTTTGGTTGAGCTGCCAGTTGGCTTCGGCTATTTTGAGGTCGGTTAAAGCCAAGCCGCCGCGCTCTTTGCGCAGTAGTATGGGCATCTGGAATTGAAGGCCGAGTTTGTAGTTGTTGGTCAGCAGATTTCGGAGCCCCTGATCATCGCCGCCGCCGCCAAATTGCCAGGCGTCTCCGAGGAAGTTATATGAGATGTCGAGCTGGGGTTTGAGTTGTTCTGCTTTCCAGCGGCGTTCGATGGCCAACTGGCCGAGTTTGGCGTTGTACGCCAACAGCTCAGGGTGGCGGGCATCAAGGGCTCGAAAGAGAGAGTCGGGCTGTAGCGCATCGATGGGCGCCTCGGGGTTTAGAGGCGTCCAGTTGGTCGGGATGGGCTCAGGGCGGCCACTTTCCGACCAGAGGAACACAGACAACTGGGCTTCGGCATTGGCGAGGGCCAACCGGGCCTGGGCGCGGTCGAGCATCCAGGTTTGTACTTGCAGGAAGGTTTCTAACGTATCTATGGCGGGGTCTTTGCCGCGCAGGAAACCTTCGCGCACGGCACTGAGCTGGTTTTGGCTGATGGCGAGGGCGTCGTCGATGATGCTGAGGGCGTGGTAGCTCCAGGCCCATTCCCAGTAAGCCTTGTTGGTTTCGAGGAAGAGATCGTTGCGGAGGGTATTGGCCTGGGCGGCATTGAGCTCGTCGGCCCACCCGGCAATGCGCAAGGCGGCGCGGCGCTCGTCGATGAAGAGCCCCTGACCAAGGGGCAGACTGATGCCCAGCACGCCCTGGCCGGCTTCCGGCAGTTTGCGCTCGGGGTTGAGGTAGATGCCATCCGACCAGTTGAACTCGGCTTTGAGCTCGAAAGCAAACGGGGAAGCCCACTTGAGGCCGCCCGCGCCGTAGTTGAAGTAATTGCTGCCGCCGAAAGTTTTTTGATCCTGAGCGCCATAAAGC
>CAYOTJ010000178.1:0-5253 GCA_964406855.1 uncultured Saprospiraceae bacterium | reverse complement strand
AAGCTTGGGGTCGAAGGCGCCGCGAGCCTGGCGCATGATCTGGAGCGCCTGCTGTTCGAGCACCAATGCCTGGCGGGCAACGGGGTGGCGCTCGCTGACCATAGTCCAAAGTTCGGCAGGGCTAACGATTTGCTGGGCTTGAGCAACGCAGGCCAGGCCCGACAAAAACAGGCTGCCGAGTAAGCCAATAATAGTGATGAGTCGTCGTTGCATTGGTTACTTTACTACGTCTTTTACGGGAGCGTCGCCCAGTTTGGTCTTTTTGTCTTCTTGTTTGCCTTCCTTCTCTTCGGTCATATAATAGTCCGGAGGGAAGCCATTGAGTTTCCGCCATACCTCGTACCACAGAGGCACGGTTTTGAGCAAAGCGATACCCCGGGCGCCCGAACCGGGGCGCAGGGCTTCGGGCCAGGGCCGGTCATCGGATGCCGGCGCGGCCAGTATGCGGTATTCGCCTTTTTCGTTGATGGTGTTGTCTATGGCTACGACCTGCCCCGTATAGGTGCCCACCGACTGATTGGGCCAGCCCGAAAAGACGAAGGCAGGCCAGCCGTCGAAGATGAAACGCACTTCGTTACCCATCTGAATAAGCGGTAGATCTACGGGCCGGATATAAAGCTCGGCGGCAATGGTAAACTCGGCAGGCATGATACTCACTACTGCATCGCCCTCTTTTACCGTTTCGCCTATACCGGGTTTGATGGCTTTGGTGATGTAGCAATCCTGAGGCGCCACAATGTAATAGAACTGGCTGCGCTGGGCATAATTTTCGTATTGTATGCGGGTCTTATTGAGCTCGCCTTCGGCATTATAGAGCTCGGAGAGGGTACTGAAGCGGTCAGACAGCGACTTGGCTATCTTGCTGTTGTACTCGTTGGCGAGGTTGCGCAGTTCGAGCCGGGTAGCCCGGAGTTCATTTTCGGTTTCCTCCACCTTATTTTCGGCGGCTACGGCTTTGGCCTGGGCCTCCTGAAGTTTTTGCTGCTTGTTTTCGAGCTCATTGCGCGGCTCTATTCCCTGGCGGTAGAGGGTATCGGTACGGCGATACTGGATGCCGGCGATGTCAAAAGCTACGCGGGCCTGCTGGTACTCGGCCCGGGTACTGAGGAGTTTGAGCTCTACTTGTTTTACTTTGGCTTCCAACTGGCCCTGCTTCAGGGTGAGTTCCTGGCGCATGGCTTCGATCTGGTCGTCAAGGGCAGTCACTTTTGATCCGTAAGCGGTGATGGCGCCTGCTTTAGCTTCCACCTGCATCTTGGTGCGGTCGATGAGGCCTGTATCGAAGTATTCTGTTTTGATTTCGGAAAGATAGGCGATGGTGTCGCCTTTTTTCACGCGCTGACCTTCCTGTACATACCAGCGCTCGATCCGACCCGCTATGGTAGAGTGGATGGTTTGGGGGCGGTGCTGGGGGTTGAGGGTGGTGAGCTGGCCATTTGATTGAATATTTTGGCGCCAGGGGAGAAACAGAATGAGAACGGCCGTTACAAACAGGCCTATGAGCCAGTTGCGCAGCAGATGGTGAGCGGAAGTGAGCTCCCGATTGCGCTTGAGGCAACTGAGGTCTTCTCCCTGGATGAGATGCTCAACGGAATTATCAGAGATATTCAGCATATTATTTTAATTGAAGGCACTAACAGCGATTATCGGGAATAGTAAGAAAAGCCGGCTTGCTGATCGGCTTCCGATAGTTTAAAAATTTCCCGGAGGCGGGGATCGTTTTCCATTTCATCGTAGCTACCCTGCCCCACCACCTCGCCGGCGTCGAGCAGTATGATGCGGTCGCAGTGGCGGGCCAGCAGCGGGTCGTCGCTAACGGCTACAAAAGTCCAGGTATGGTTCCGATCGGTGAGGGTCTGAATGATGCGAAGGCGATCGGAGGGGTCAATCTGGTTGAGGAAGTCTTCCATAGCCAGCAGCCGGGGGCGCGAAACGATGCAGCGGGCCAGGATGATGCGGCTTCGAATGCTTTGAGGCAAGGTGCGCCCGCCGGGAAGCAGCATAGTATTGTAACCCTCGGGCAGGTTGCGCACAAAGTTGCCTAAGCCTACTGCTTCGGCTGCCCACTGCACCTCTTTGAAATGAACGTCTTCGTGACCCAGGCAGATATTTTCAATGAGGCTGCCCCGGAATATGTCTTCCTGGCTGGTAAACTCTCCGATGTAAGAGCGCAGGCTGGGGATACAAAAGTTGCCCATGGGCACGCCATTATAGGCTACGGCCCCCTTGTAATCGAGATGAAGCGCGGCAATTACCCGCGCTAAAGTGGATTTGCCCGCACTGTTGTACCCGGCTATGCAGATGCGCTCCCCGGAGGCAATTTTGAGGTTGACCCCATTCAGGACGGGGCGTTTTAGTTGGGGGTAGTAAACGTTGAGGTCTTGAAGCTCAAGTTCAATGCCTTTACCATTATCAACTTTGGTGAAAGATAACCCCGATTCATTTTCCAACTCCAGATCCGTTACCTGCCCCAACTTTTCGACCCCGGTGAGGGTATCGTAGATGGTCTCCATGGAAGATATGATCTTTTCTACCGACCCCACGATGAGGATGATAACGATCTCAGAAGCCACAAACTGGCCTATGCTAATCAGGTTGTTGATAACCAGCCAACTGCCCAACGACAGCAACATACCCGTTACGATGGCCTGAAAAAGAACAATGAACCAATACTGATTGATGAGCACCTTAAAGTGAGCCGCCCGGGCGTCGAGATAGCCATTGGCCAGCTTATCGGTATGGCGTATGGGCAGGCGGCTGTTGCCGGCCAGCTTGAAGGTAGACATGGCGCGGGCTACCTCCTGTAGCCAGTACACCACCTTATATTTGAATTTGCTTTCCTGCAGGCTGGTGCGCAACCCCGCCGGGCTGGTAAGCCGCAGAATGCCCGACAACAACAGCAACAGAATGAGCCCAAAAAAAATAAAGAGCGGATGGTAAAAAGCCAACAGGATAAGGCCAAACAGGATTTGTAGCGCTGCTGTGGAAAAATCGATGAGGATCTTAGGCAGCCCCTTTTGAATGGTGATGGTGTCAAAAAAGCGATTTACCAACTCGGGAGGGTATTCGTCTTGCAATAAGTCGGTGCGAAGCCTGGGTATGCGCACCGACAACTCATAAGAAGAGCGGGTAAACAACCTCCGCTGAATCACCTCCGTAACCGTCAGTTGCATGATTTTTAGAAAACCAGAGAAAAGGTTGCCCAATGTTACAATCGCAATGAGGATAACCAGAGAGGTTGATATTTCGCCTCCAAGAATAAGCCCTATCACCGCTTGAACCCCCAACGGAAGGGTGAGCGTAACTAAGCCGGCCAGCAATGCATAGAAATAAATGTATACGATCTCTTTGCTGTCGGGGCGCAAAAGGCGAAAAAAACGCCTTAGCGGTGGTATGGTGTTGGATGTTGTGTTGTCTGCCATAAGCTCAAAAATGGAATTTTCTTCACTACCAACGGCGAAAAGGGGTGAAAAGTTTGCTAAGTTTCTTACGAACTATCAAAAAAAATAGCTTTATTATTTGATTCAATAGTAAAGCTATTATATTTGCACAACAATACTCCCATACACCTGTTTAATAGTTAGCAAAATCAATCACTTATGAGCACGTTTGATTTTAATCAATCTTTCTTCCAGTATACCCGCAGCCTCAAGGCATTCGCGTATCATCTTACGCAAGACCACAACGAGGCCGACGACCTGTATCAGGATACCGCGTATAAAGCCTTCCGCTACCAGCGCCAGTATGAACCCCGCACCAACTTATTGGCCTGGCTGATGACCATCATGCGCAACACCTTCATCAATGAGTGGCGCCGCCGTCGCCGTCGCCAGAATCATCAGGACGACAATTACCACAGCTTTTTGCTCGATTCCGGCCACGCTACCGATAATGCCGGCGAAGGAAAACTGATGTCCGAAGAAATCATCGCTGCTATCGAACGATTAGACCCCGGCGTGCGGGAGCCTTTTCTGATGAGCTATCAGGGCTTCAAATACGAAGAGATTGCCAACAGCATGGGATTGCCGCTGGGTACGGTCAAAAGCAGGATTCACGTTGCCCGCCGTCAGTTACAACAACAACTGCGCGCCTGGTATCAGGCCCAAAACGTAGCCGACATTGTAAGTTGAGGTTGATATATGGGATAAAGTTGCGATCTTGTCCCCGCTTTATCAATCTCGGCAAACTATGTCATTAATCAAGCAGGTTCGCGGCTTTACCCCTCAGTGGGGCGAAAATTGTTATTTCGCCGATAATGCCACCCTCATTGGCGATATCGCCATGGGCGATGATTGCAGCGTGTGGTTCCAGGCGGTAGTGCGGGGCGATGTCAACAGCATCCGCATTGGCAATAAGGTTAACATCCAGGATGGCGCCATCATCCACGGCACTTACCAGCGGGCGGCCACCCACATTGGCAACAATGTGAGCATTGGCCATAGGGCCATTGTGCATGGCTGTACCCTGCACGACAATGTGCTCATCGGTATGGGCGCTCTGGTGATGGACAATGCTGTAGTAGAGGAAAACGTACTTATCGCCGCCGGCGCTGTGGTGCTCGAAAACACCCGCTGCGAAAGCGGTCATATTTACGCGGGCGTGCCTGCCCGCAAGGTCAAAGCCATTAGTCCCGAACAATTTGCCGACACCATTGGCCGCATTGCCAACGCCTATATCATGTATGCCGGCTGGTTTAAAGAAGAACATGAATAGAAGCCCCTTTTTGCCTGTCTTATGGCTTTTTGCCCTCTTTATAGCCGCATGGCCGCTCGGCGCCCAAACCCGATACCAGGCTGCGCTCAACCGCTTTGTGCGCAGCGAGTCGCTGCGGCAGGCCTCGGTAAGCGTGAGCGTGGTGGACGTAGCCGACGGGCGCACAGTGGCAGCCCATGACGCTGCCCGAAGCGTAACCCCGGCCTCCAGCCTCAAGCTGCTCACTACGGCTACGGCCTTAGCCGTTATGGGGCACAACTATCGCTTCTCCACCCGCCTCGAATACGATGGCCGCATAGACGAAAATGGCGTACTGCTCGGCAACCTTTATTTGGCGGGGTCAGGCGACCCCAGTCTGGGCTCTCCCGATATGCCCGGGGCCGTGCGGCTCAACGATTTGCTCGAACGCCTCGCGCAGGCCGCGCAACAGGCCGGCATACGTCGTATTGCCGGCAGGATCGTGGGCGACGACGACATCTTTGGCACCGACGCTACCGGCATAGGGTGGCCCTGGGGCGACTTAGGCAACTACTATGGCGC
>CAYOTJ010000177.1:0-7432 GCA_964406855.1 uncultured Saprospiraceae bacterium | reverse complement strand
CCCCACAAGGAAGAGGCCATCGAGGCCGTTGCTTCCGTGGCAGATCATCTGGTAGCCCGGCACGGAGAAAAACTCACCTTTGAGTATATGTTTCTGCCGGAGTTTGTGGCGCTTTTCGGGTTGGAGCATCCCGAACAAGCATTAGCCGCGCTGGAGCGCATTACCCGCTGGAGTTCGGCAGAGTTTGCCGTCAGGCCCTTTCTGATACGCTACCCCGAGCGTATGTACGGTCAGATGTTGGCGTGGTCGGCGCATCCCAGCCCTATGGTTAGGCGCCTGAGCAGCGAAGGCTTCCGCCCGAGGCTTCCCTGGGGTATGGGCATCCCCGCCTTAAAAAAAGACCCTGCACCCATCCTACCTGTATTGGAAAACCTGAAAGCGGATATTGCTGAGACCGTCCGACGTTCGGTAGCCAACAACCTCAACGATATCTCTAAGGATCATCCGGCGCTGGCCCTCAGTATAGCAACACGATGGCAAGGCGTATCTGCTGAAACCGACTGGGTGGTAAAGCACGCGCTTAGAGGGCTACTCCGCAAAGGCCAGGCAGAAGCCCTGTCCAAATTTGGCTTTGGCCAGGAACGCATGGAAGACCTTGCCGCTACCCTTACCCTGACATCGGCTACAGTAACCATCGGAGATTCGCTCACCTTTATGGCCAGCCTGCAAAACCAAGGCGACACCCTGCGCCAGGTGCGCATGGAGTATGCCATAGATTACCTCACACTAAGCGGAAAAACAAGCCGAAAAGTGTTTTTTATCAAGGCTGCTGATATGGCGCCGGGGGAAGTCGTCAGCCTGAAAAAACGCCAGCGTTTTACCGACTTTACCACGCGCAAACACTACCCCGGCCCGCATAAGCTGGCTCTGTTGGCAAACGGCATAATCGTAGCCGAGGTAGCCTTTGAAGTCCTTCGACCTTGAGGAATGCCGTCTGTGCGCCTGTGGCCAGAGGGCTACTTCAAATATAAGGAGCGTAGCGGTCGGCCGTCCCACCCCTAACTCTTGGGAAGCTGTCGAAGTACTTCCTGAGCGATAGATTGGAACTCGGCGGTATCCTCTCGGGCTAATCTTTCCAGCAATTTGCGGGCGTACTTAATCTTGTGCTGCCGCAGGGCGCTCAAGGCCAGGTACCACCGCGCTTCGTTGACCTGAAGCGTGTCTTGGGTTGACAGCACCTCTGCCAACAGCAAATCCGCTTCGCTCAATTCACCCATCGACATGGCGGCCAATGCGGTCATTATTTTGGCTTGACTATCCTCCGGGTATTGTTCCAGATGATGGGAGAAGGAGGCATAACTCTTGTCGTATTCTCCGAGGCGATACCAAGCGAGCCCTTCCGCAGGTAAGGGATGATGAGTTGCAATGCTGTTGCCTTCCACTGCCCCCCTTACATTGGTCATCATGTGCAGGGGCTGATGGGTGAAGTAAGTTTCAAACAGCCTGTCGCCCAGCGTATGGCGATGGTAGGCATAGGCAGAGACTACAATCAATAAAAGTACAATTGCAGCAATGCCCAATTTGTACGGGCCTGTCAATTGGCGCGAGCGGGTGACGTGAGTAGTCTGATCTTTATTACGGGCGTTCCTGGCCCGGAAACCACGCCAGGTAGCATGTAGTTCTGCGGAGGATAGCGGGCTATCCGCAATACCTTCAACTGCTGCGCTGCATAGCGGACAGTCAAGTAAATGTTTTTCAACACGGTATCGCGCTTCCCCCCCCAATCGACCTTTCCCGTATCGAATTAATTCGCGCCGGGAAAGGCAGGAAGACGATTTAAAAAACATGTTGTTCATTAGTTATTTTCATCAGTGGACATACTCTTTAGGCTTAAGCGTAATTGTCTTTTCCCGTTTTGTAGATAGCTCTTAACCTGTTTTTCGGTGTAACTCGTTAATGTGGAAATTTCTTTATAGGACTTTTGCTCAAAGAAGAATAGCGTGATGCAGATACGTTGCTCTTCGCCCAGTTTGTCAATAGCCGCCTTTATCCGTGTTTCTTGTTGTTCTTCCTCCTTAAGACGCAATTCCTCCCCATTTTCCATAAAAGCGGATCCTTCGTTATTGAAAAAATCCCAGTTGGGTTCCTGGGAGGTAAGGATTTGTGGCTTCCGCAAATAGGAAATACACTCATTTCGCGCAGCAATGAACAGCCAATTGGAGAAGTTTCTGATCTCCTGCTGTTGCAAGGCCTGATATGCCTCAACAAAGACTGCCATAGCAAGGTCCCGGCTGAGTTCTACGTCTTTAACAAACTTTATACACACCGCATGAACCAGGTGGACATGCCGATCAAACAGCGCCGTGTAATAGCGCTCATAACCCGTTTCCCGAAAAGCTGCCATAAGCTCTTCATCGGTCATCGTGTGTATAAACGGCCTAAGCAGAGATCGAAGAAACATAGCGTTTTAGTTCGTGATGATATGATTCGGAAAGGGCTAATATAGGGTTTGCCCCTCTAACTTACAAGCAGAGGGGCAAAATAACCGACAAACGCTTATAAACGAGCGTCAAAATTGACTAAGTCAACAAAACGAAGCACCCGATCCGTGATCATCTCATCATTGAGTGACTTCACTCGCTCTACCCCAAATTTTTCTACACAGAAACTGGCCATTGCCGAGCCATAGATAACGGCTCGCTTCATGTTCTCAAAAGAAGTATCCTGAGTAGACGCCAAATAACCGATAAAGCCGCCGGCAAAGGTATCGCCTGCGCCCGTAGGATCAAACACTTCAGCCAGTGGCAGGGCCGGAGCAAAGAATATCTGATTCTCTGAAAACAATAAGGCCCCATGCTCGCCTTTTTTCACCACCAGAAAACGGGGCCCCATGCGAAGAATAACTTCAGCCGCCTTTACCAGCGAGCGCTCACCTGAAAGTTGCCGCGCTTCTTCATCATTGATGGTGAGCACATCTATGCGTTTGAGCACTTCCAGCAGCTCTTCCATCGCTGTATTCATCCAGAAGTTCATGGTATCTAACACAACCATGTGAGGGCGTACAGCCAATTGGTCCAGCACCCGCATCTGTACGGCAGGCGTCAGATTACCCAACATCACATAATTCGCATTGCGATAAGCTTCCGGCAAGACAGGGTCGAAATCAGCCAATACGTTGAGCTGAGTATCCAGCGTATCCCGATCGTTCATGTTTTGATGGTAGCGCCCGGCCCAAAAGAACGATTTTTCGCCCGCCTTTACCTGAAGGCCATCAAGGTTAATACCGCTCGCCCGCATGTGGTCGAGGGTCTCCTCCGGGAAGTCGTCGCCAATGACCGACACCAGATTGACGGATTTTGTAAAATAAGCCGCCGCCAGGCTAATATAAGTGGCAGCGCCGCCTACAATTTTTTCTGCCCGTCCGAAGGGGGTTTCCACGTCGTCAAAGGCAACTGTGCCTACTACCAACAAGCTCATGAAAATATTTTTTAAAAAAGTTCGGTGCAAATATTGCAATTTCTGAGAGAGTGCCATAACTTTGCACCGCTCTTTTAAAGACAGGGGCTCGAAATTAACGATCCTTTCAGAAAAAGAGCCGCAAATAAAGTTTTTGCGTTTTAAGTAAGCCTCAGTAGCTCAGTCGGTTAGAGCGGCGGACTGTTAATCCGTAGGTCGAAGGTTCGAGCCCTTCCTGAGGCGCTGTAAAGCTCCGGATGCATTGCTCCGGAGCTTTTTTTTATTCTGCCAAGGTGTATTTTCTGCGCCATGCCGCTATTTCATCACAGCTCCTTCCATCATCCACCAGGCATCAAGCGTAAATTGCAATCGCCCGGCGCGCACCGCCGGATCCATCCGACTCAGATATTCTGCCTCTTCCCGGGTGGCGGTGTTGTATACCACAAACCCCCGTATCGGGCCTGTACCGTCGGTTGGCCCTGCCACGCAGCTTTTACCTGCCTTGTAAACGGCACCGAGGTGAGCCATATGCCCCGCCTGTATCTGATTTGCCTCTTCCTTAGATTGGCTGCGATTGGGGCCTGCCACATAGCTCAAAAGCCAAAACCTGCGCATAATCATGGCAGAGTCGCCATCGCTGCCCGGCAGCTCAAAACGAGCGGGCTGGTCGGAGCGCAAATAACGAAATACGCGCTCGCGCTGACGGCTCCCTCCGCCCAAGGTCACTACTAAGGTATCAAGACCTCTCAATTCATAACGGATGAGCTTGGGATAGTCGTGATTGGGGTTTTCAAATGTCCAGCTATTCCCCTCCGCAGCCGTCATAGGGAAGACTATCGTTTTGCCATCGTTCTGGTTCGCTACCGTAGGCGAATAACACAACTTACCCTCCCGGAAGCTCAAGTCGACGGTTTCTGTAATGGTGGTATCCCCCCCGGCGGTCAGGCGAAACCCCCGGGCGGTAAGCAGGCTGTCGCTTTTCCATTGCCAGGTTTCGCCCACCTGTCGGTTGTCTTGCCTCAACCAGGTTCCCGCCAGCCATAGCAGCGGGCGCAGGCCCGTTTCAGCCCCGTCGTAAACCCGGCTGCTTTGCGGCGCTTGCGCGCCAAGCGCTCCGGCGCTGCATAAACATAATACTACGAAAAAAAATCTGTTCATAAACTTCAATTGAGTGTTACATATACGATAAACCGATGTTATGGTCGAACCACAAAAACCGCAATGGGCTTTGGCCAGGGCATCCCGTCTGTTGTTCCGCTCAGGAAATACAAACCCGCAGGCAAATCCCCCAGGTCAAGCGCTGTTTCGTGGGCCAATAAGCCGGCGCGAAGAACAACCACACCCATCGAAGAGCTGAGTTGAAGGTCGCAACGGTAGGCAGGCGGGCGCCTCCATCGGAGTTGCAAATGGCCGGCTACAGGATTAGGGGCCACCATGGGCAACATCTCTTCTTCCGCGCCAACATCAATAGCGGCAGTTACAGGACAGGCGGCTAATTGGGCGGCAAAAAATACAGCCATATTGCGGGTGCGCAGAGAATAGTCATCAAGCGCATGACACCCCAGATTGGGATCAAGAGCCTGCTGCAAACAATTGTAATTGAGTGCAGGGCTGTCAAAAACATAAGCCGGCGCCGGCAGCCCTTGGCCCGCTAAGTCGTCAATCATATCTTTGATGCCCCGGCTGCCATACACCCAAGGCCTGTTGACAATGGCCGCGCAGTTGGCCGGAAAGCCCATAAAACAATTGCTATACCCCGCTAATAGCCGCGAACGGTTGTAGGGAACGATGAGGTCGCAGGGCTGGTGATACAGGTAAAGAGCGGGCGTCTGAGCGCCATAAGTTCGAAAGATGTCGTTGAACGCCCCGCCGTATAAATTACCCACCGCCCGGATGGTATAAGGGCTTTGCAAAGGCAAATTGAGCCAACCATGGTACGACCCCAGCTCAGGACGGGCCGTTTGCATAGCTCCTATACTTTCTGCCAGTTGATACCGGCGAATACAATAATCCTGGTAAAGAAGATTGGCCGCAGGCGCATCGGGTTGGGGGCCCGACAGATCACTGAGTACTTCAGCAGGGTCGTCTACAAAGCCTACCGCCATGACAACGAAGCCGCCCGCGCTTTCTCCTGCTAAAAAGATATTGTCGGGGTTAATGCCATAGTCGTCGGCCCGGCTTATGAGGTATCTAATGGCGCCGTGTACATCCTGGGCAGCCCGATAATTAGCCCGGTACCACTCTGCGGTATCGGTCATGTTGAAGCAATTCCATTCGGGCACATTGCAGTTGACAAACTGATCCGTATGGAATTGCCCCTTGCGGTAGTTGATCGAAGCGGCTACATAACCGCGGCTGGCAAAGTCGGCGCAAATGCGCGGAGCATAGCCCTCTGCCTTATCACCTGCGATCCAGGCGCCGCCATGCACCATTATCAATAGCGGTCTACCGCAAGGCGGCGGGTTATCATCGGCCGGCCAGGAAATATCAAGCGCGAGGGTATCGGCGGCGCCGGCAAAATCAACGGCTACACCGTAAACCAAATCCAACTCAGTTTGGATGGCGTAGAGCGTATCAACCCAAGGTTGCTGAGCTAAACCGCCCTCAGGCCGCAGCGCCAATAACAGCAGGGCGAGCACTGCTGCTTTGAATGAATTGCCTGCGTTCAAAAAAAGAAGACACCGCTTCATAAGTCATTGTTTTTCAATCACTCCTCCACCTCAAAGCGCCCCGCGCAGCGCACTGGAAAGTTGCATGATCGCGCAATAAAGCATAGCTCGTGCGCCCGCTCGTGCAGCTCGGCGGCACGGACCAGCATACTTGCCTCAGCCACCCGTACCAGCGGCTGCAACACAACTTCCTCAAACTGCCCGCCGCCGTCGGCAGTTTCCACCATAACCCCGCGGGCTTCATCCGCGTAATGGGCCACCACCACGCCCGCCTCGGCGCACAAGTGCAGGTACCATAGCATATGACAACCCGAAAGCGAAGCCACCAGCAATTCCTCAGGATTATAGCGGGTGGGATCGCCCCGAAAAGCGGAATCCGACGAGCCAGGTATGACCATCAATTTGTCGGGCGCACTAATATCGTGCTCACGGCCATAAGCCCGGTAAGAGGCCGTACCCTCCCCCCGGTTGCCCGTCCAAGTAACACGGGTATGGTAATGATGAACGCCAGCCATAATGCTTATCAATTTTTACGGGTTATGTATAGCGCTAAGATAACAACTGGAGCCAAGTTGTGCAATAAGTCTGTTTTTTAGGGCGTGCCCCTGCGCGCCAAAACAGCCATACAGCGCCCGAAGGCGCAAAGGCGTCTATGCAGGCGCGCAGGGTCGGGTGTTCCGCTCTTATACCTGCCTTCGCCCCCCGGAATGTACGCTGCGCTATTCCGAGAGGCGAAGGCAGGTATACCGCTTCACCCCCTCACGCGGGCCGATCGCGCTATAATAAACAAGCCCGGGCGAAAGCGCTTAGCCCCTTACCCTTCAAAATAGCGCTCTTCTGTCGGCCAATGGCCGTTGAGTTAATCCCATTAGTCGGCAATCAGACCAACCACTACATACCCGGGCATTATTTTTAACAGCAAGCGCTAAGCTCCATATTTCACAACCAAATTCCTTTTCGCCTATGTTCCGTTCATTACCATTGCTTTTCATCGGCCTTGCGCTGGGCGCAAGCCTTCGGGCACAGTCTTTTTTTCAGCCATTCAATGCGCTGGAAACCCGCACATGCCCCTTCGATGCTACCATTCAGGTAGCGCAGCCCCCCAACTGGGTCATCTACCAAACCCAGGATGATCGCTCCGACGGGCCGCCTGATAGTACCCGGTGCATTTCAGCAACTCTTTCCAATGGGCGGGTTAACATACCTGTATCTTCGATTGATGCCAGCAAGCCTGTTTTTATCCGCTGTACCTTGCCTACAGATGATGCACAGCGAGTACTGACGCCCGGATCTCCTTATCACTTTTATCTTTTCATCGGTTCCGAAGGCGGCCTTAGCCTCAACGACTCGCTCAATTGCCCCGAAGG
>CAYOTJ010000176.1:0-7456 GCA_964406855.1 uncultured Saprospiraceae bacterium | reverse complement strand
TCGTTAGGCTATCTCTCCAAGTACAACCTTAACACCTCCGATACGGTATGGAGCAGAAAATACTCCTCGGAGCGACGTTTTAACTTTTATTCCGACCTGCAATGGACGGCAGACGGAGATTTGGTGATAATTAATGAACGGAATACAGGCGCAGGAGCTGGCAGTATTGCCGACCTGCAAATAAGCAAAATTAGTACAGATGGCCTATTATTAAGAGATTATGTGTTGGATGACTATGGCGTACCCGTGTGCCTATTGGCAAATAGCAATGGAACTTACCAGTTCCCTTCTTTTCTCACCCCTGCAAGCAGCCCCTTCTACCGTGGTTATATCAACAGCCTAAACCCTGGGCTGGACACCATAGACTGGCACCTGTGGCTACCCTACGACCCCTTTACTAATGCACGACACTACAAAGTACACGATATAATAGAGGCCTCAAATGGTGATATTGTGTTTTGTGGCGAAGCTTGGGATGCCACGGACGGCACCATCACGGGCATACATGGAGGCTGGAGTGGGCTTATCGGGCGCATCAGCCCAGACGGAGAATTACGATGGGTCAAAGTATACAGGATACCGAGTATGCTGATGCCTCATAACGAACTCGGGCGTTACCGCACTTCCATCTTACGGCACATTCACGAGACAGAAAACGGCGGCTTCATAGCAGCAGGTGACACGGGCTATGGAGCCAACCAACTGGACGAGGTATCCGAAGGCGCCTCCCTTCGCGACATCTGGCTATTGTCAGTTGATGAAAACGGTTGTTTGTCCACTGAAGAATGTGGCCAAGACGTCATTGTACTTGACGGCGTTAACAGCGAGACTTCCGCCTTTGAGTTTGGCACAAAATGGACCTATGAACAGGTATCCGCCACCTTCCCCTTCATACGAAAACCCCTGACGTATGAAATCACAGGGCAAACGCTTCTGAACGATACGGTGGCCTATGTTATTGAGGCGAGCGAAAATTTCGACCCTGAATACATGTACATCCAGGGTGATAGTGTCTACTTTTGGGATCGGGCATCGTCGTCGTTCCGGTTAAATTTTGATTTTTCGGCGACGCAAGAATACGCTACCGATTGGACGAGTGTCTGCTTTGGCGTAGGCCCCTATAATGCTGCCATCAGCGTAGATTCGCTGCGTGAGGAGACCATAGGCAACACTGTGTTAGGCGTTCAATACCTCCAGGCAACGGGCGATGGTATGCAAGCCTTACCTGCTAAAGTATATCGAGGCGTAGGCAACGCATTCAGGCTAAAATATGGTTTAGGCGAGGACTGCGACCAAAATTGGTACGTCACGCAACTGCGCTGCTTCGAGGATGCCGACAACAGCTACAATTTTGTAGGCTACCCCTGCGATACTACCTTCCTCATCACCTCTACGGAAGAAGCGCCAACGGACATCGACGGCATTACCCTCTTCCCCAACCCCTGCTTTGGCGAATTGTCCGTGCGCTCTCAAGCCGGGGCCATCCAAGATTACCGCCTATACGATGCCCTTGGCCGACTACAGCAGCAAGGCGACCCCCCTCAAGACGGAACACTGTGGATAGACAAGAGCGGATTATATCTGCTCGTACTACGCCTGGAAAACGATACGGTGAAAATCTACAAAGTGGTGGTGGCACGCTAAAGACGAGGAGATAGCAGGCCGCCAAGGTAGCCCAGCGCCCGCCGCCCAAGGTCTGAACGATGGCGCCAACAACGACCGCCACTGCTGCGCCGCCCAAGGCGGCCCATAGTTTGGCGCCCCATACCGGATTGGCCCATAGCGCATCGGCTAATGCGCCTAACCACCCGATCATAGGCGGCACAGAGGCATAGCCCCAGTGGAGGTGGCGCCCCAGCGCTAAGTACAACAGCTCGTCGCGGTGGGGCTCGTACTGGCCGGCTACCAGCAGATGGGCCGTTAGCGTAAGGGCAGCAAAGCCTAAGGCGATGTGGCGGGCAGTCATAGCGTTGAGGTTAGGTTAGACGCTTGATGTGTTCTCCAATATTTTCAATGTCAATTCCTCAAAGTCGGAATAAGCTTTTCTGACAGCCTGAAGGTGAGCCCCGATCGCGCCATCTGCTGGTTTTAGAAAAAACATAGGTTTATTGGACTCCATTGCCATTGGGGCGAGGCTTCGATAATGCTTAAGTTGAGCTAAACAATGTGGGTCATTGTCAAGTAGGATATTTGCAGCGGGCGCTTGATCTAAAATAGCCGCTCTGTAAATAGCGGGAATCTTTTCTGCCCAATTTAAATAGGCAGATACGGCTCTGCTTTCCTTTACGCCATGCTGGGATACGATGTAGCCAATGGGTTGTATTTTACCTTCCGGTAACGCTAATTGAGGCTCTGGATTTACGGTTAGCCTTCTATGCCATCCCATACGCCAATCTTTTAAGGTTTGGCCAACGTTGGTTATTCCCTGAACAGAAAATAAATCTGCGCCAACGGGTACAATCACAAAATCTACTGCAATTAATGCGGCTCTGTTGATGGCGCCCAGATTAGGGCCTACATCCAACAGAATATAGTCGGCGGATACGCTTAGCGCAGCATTCTTGAGTATCCTGTAAAAGGACGACATCTTTCGGAAAGCCGGCTCCTTCCCATCCATAGACTCTCCCCAACTCTTACTCAATTCATCCTCGAAGGATGCTAAATCAAGATTGCCAATAATAAGATGTAAGTTGTGCGATATGGGTTCAACGTGGGCATCCTGAATATCACCAGTGCCTTTTACAAGTGGCTTTAGGGCTTCCATAATACTTAATCCTTGATTTATTTTCTCATATAGCCCTGCTTCTGATAAAAACATGGAAGATAAATTGGCTTGCGGGTCCAGATCAGCAACAATAACATTATACCCTTTCTCTGCCATCATGTAAGCGACATGATAGACGAGCGTTGTTTTACCAACTCCCCCTTTGTTATTAAAAAATGCGATACTTTTCATGTTTCTTGTCTTTGAAAAACTTTGACCAAAAACTTGGTTACCAAAGAAAGATCAAACTCCGCGGGTGGATTGCCATTTTTTAACAAGGCTTCCTGGGCTGTTTTGATCCCAAAATTAAACTTATTCACAAATTCCAAGTTCTTGAGTACTTAGCGGTAGGTAAATATTTAAGTTTAAATGCAGCTATATCCAAATCCTCCATACTGGAACTAAAGCAAGGCAAAGCGTCGAATGTTTTAGCCGTCGCAGTACGCTTTTCTGTCAATCGCCTTTCCTCTGTTTCATTGGCAATTGCCTTTGTTGGTCCCGTTCTTATCCAAACCCTACCATTATATCGTACAGGAGGATGGAGCGAAGGATGTACCTCAACTACCGCAATCTCCCCTTGAGGCAGAACATACCGCTGAATACTCATCGCCGGCTGGGGTAAAACCCGGCCATTATGTCGAATCGCAGCAAGGTTTTTCATTAAGTCGTCCGTGACCTTCAACCCACTGGGAACGCCATGGTCGTCTACGCCAATAAGTAAATACCCAGGCAATCGATGGTTAGGATAGTCGTTAGCGAAGGCGCATATGGCTTCACAGAATTTATCTGTCGCTGTTGTTGAGATAGTGCGCTCAATTCTATCTGACTCCAAATCCGATAGTAATTGGCCGATAAAATCTTGTTTCTCCTTTGCGCTATCCTCTCTCATCGTTTATTGAGGTGTGGTTACTATATTCACATCAAGATTTACATACAGATCTTCTCCCAATTCCACCTGCACGCCTTCCACCTCATCCGCCAACACCAACGCGTCCGCCAGCACCTCCCCCTGGATGTAGGTGCCAAAGCTGTCCACCGCCGCTTCTACGGCCGGATGGCGCGCTATGGTTACGCGTATGCGGTCGGTGATGTTGAAGTCGCGCTCCTTGCGCACGTTTTGTATGCGGTTTACTAAGTCGCGGGCTGTGCCTTCGGCCAGTAGGGCCGGCGTGAGGGTAGCGTCGAGGGCCACCGTAAGCGAGCCGTCGGAGGCAGTCTTCCAGCCGGGCAGGTCTTCCGTTGTCACTAAGATGTCTTCCGGCGTTATTTCGTAGTCGGCGCCGTTGAGGCGGAGGGTCTGGCCCCCCGATTTCTCTAAGGCGTTGATCTCCTCGTTGGTCATGGCGGCAATGGCGTTGGCAGCCTCTTTCATATCTTTACCTAAGCGGGCGCCCAGCGTTTTGAAGTTGGCTTTGGCCGACTTCTTCAGCAGCCCCGAGGCGTCGGTAAGGTAGGCCAGTTCCTTTACGTTGATCTCCGACAGGATCAGGTCCTTCACCTCGTCTACCTCCGCGATGAACGACTCGTCGAGTACGGGCAGCAGCACCTTCTGTAGCGGCTGGCGCACCCGCATACGCTCTTTTTTGCGGATGCTGAGCGCCAGCGAGCAGATGCGCTGGGCATAGTCCATGCGCTTTTCCAGCGCCAGATCAATGCGGGCAGGATTGGGCTGCACCAAGTCGGTAAGGTGTACCGACTCGTGGCGCAGAGGCGTATTGTTTTGGCGCGCCGCCTCCCGGATGGGGTCGGTGAGGTTGCGACACAGCCAGTCGGAGAAAAAAGGCGCTAAGCTCGACATCAGTTGGCTCACTACCATCATGCACTCAAACAGCGTCTGATAGGCGGCATTTTTATCGTCGTTGAGCTCGCCCCGCCAAAAGCGGCGGCGGGCTAAGCGCACATACCAGTTGCTGAGGTGCTCGTCTACAAAGGTCTCGATGAGGCGCGCGCCCTTGGTGGGCTCATAGTCGTCCATGGCCTCCCGATAGCCGGCTACTAAACTGTACAGTTTAGAGAGAATCCAGCGATCCAGCTCGGGCCGGTCGGCATAAGACATTACATTTTGCTCGTCCATGGTCCAACGGTCGAGGTTGGCGTACATGGCAAAGAAGCTGTATGTATTGTAAAGGGTGCCAAATAGCTTATTGCGGGTTTCGAGCACCCCTTCGAGGTCAAATTTGAGGTTGTCCCAGGGCTGAGCGTTGGCCAGCATATACCAGCGGGTAGCGTCGGCGCCGTAGGTAGCTAAGGTATCGAAAGGGTTTACCACATTGCCCTTCGACTTCGACATCTTATTGCCCTGCTTGTCCAGCACCAACCCATTCGATACCACGTTGCGGTAGGCCACCGAGTCGAAGCACATCACCGCAATGGCGTGCAGGGTATAAAACCAGCCCCGGGTTTGATCCACGCCCTCGGCGATGAAGTCGGCCGGATAGCTCTTGTCAAACGGCGCCATAAAAGGCCGATCGTCGCCGGCAGCCAGCTTATCGGGGTCTAAGCCCCACTGGGCGTAAGGCATAGCGCCCGAGTCGAACCACACGTCTACGAGGTCGGTTTCGCGATACATCAGTCGGGCGTCTTCGCTCAGCAACACCACCTGATCGATGTAGGGCCGGTGCAGGTCAAAGCCCTCGCTCATCACTAAGTTATAGCTCGCGATGAGGGCGTCGATCTCCGTCGGCGACAATACATCCTGCACGGCGCGGGTGTTGAGGCGGTGGTTGGCCTCCTGTGCCAACCGGCGGAGCTCCGCCAAACTGCCCACGCACTGCTCGGCAGCGCCGTCGGCAGTACGCCAGATGGGCAGCGGTATGCCCCAATAGCGCGAGCGGCTCAGGTTCCAGTCCTGGAGGTTTTCCAGCCACTTCCCAAAGCGCCCTTCGCCCGTAGCGGCAGGCTTCCAGTTGATGGTCTTGTTGAGTTCGTACATGCGCTCGCGGGCGCGCGAGGCCGCCACAAACCACGAGTCGAGGGGGTAGTACAACACCGGCTTATCGGTGCGCCAGCAGTGCGGATAGGGGTGCACGTACTTTTGCACGTTGAAAGCATAGCCTTCGGTTTTCAGCTTTATGGCTATGTCTACGTCTACCGACTGGTAGTTGGGGTCGTCTTTGTAGTTTTTTACATAGCGGCCCGAGAACTCCCCTACCTGATCCGTAAACTTGCCCTGCTTGTCTACCAGGGTCAGCGAGCCTATGCCGTGCTGGCGGGCTACTTTCATATCGTCGGCCCCAAACGAAGGCGCCGTATGCACTACGCCGGTACCGTCTTCCGTGGTCACAAAGTCGCCGGTGATCACCTTGAAGGCGTCGCCGTCGGCGGGCTGCGCATAGGGCAGCAACTGCTCATAGCGAACGCCCGACAGGCGGCTGCCTGCAAAGGCCGCCGATCGGTGTTCTTCCGTCGGTTGGTTTTTACCGCCCAGCCACTTGCCCGTCAGCGCTTCGGCCAGCACGATGCTCACCGGCGCCTGGGTGTAGGGGTTGTGGGTCTTGATCTTTACATAGGCAATGTCGGGGCCTACCGTCAGGGCCGTATTCGAAGGCAGCGTCCAGGGGGTGGTCGTCCAGGCCAATATGCGCACATCCTCGGCATCGTCGTCGAAGAGCCAGCCGGAGTCGGCATTCCGGATCACCTTAAACATAGCCACCACCGTCGTATCGGTCACGTCCTGATAGGTGCCGGGCTGATTCAGCTCGTGGGTGCTCAGGCCCGTGCCCGCCGCCGGGCTGTAGGGCTGTATGGTATAGCCTTTGTAAAGGTAGCCCCGATCGTACAGCCGCTTCAGCAGGTACCAAACGGTTTCGATGTATTCGTTGTGGAAGGTCACATAGGGCTTATCCAAGTCTACCCAATAGCCCATCTTGCGGGTCAGGTCGTCCCAGATGTCTTTATAGCGCATCACCGTCGAGCGGCAGGCCTGGTTGTACTCGTCTACACTGATCTTCTTGCCAATATCTTCCTTGGTGATGCCCAGCTCTTTTTCCACCTGCAGCTCTATGGGCAGGCCGTGGGTATCCCAGCCGCCCTTGCGCTCTACGCGCCGCCCATTGAGGGTTTGGTAGCGACAAAACACATCCTTCACGGTGCGCGCCATCACGTGGTGGATGCCCGGCAAGCCGTTGGCCGAAGGCGGCCCCTCGTAAAAAACATAGCTATTGGCGGGGTCGCGCTGGGCCACACTACGCCTAAATACGTCGTTTTCTTCCCAAAACCGGAGCACCTCCTGATCGATGGCCGGTAAGTCGAGCTGTTTGTATTCCCTGTACATGCCTTTTGATGCGTTTTGCGCCGCCATCGGGCTCACTGGCCCTACGCGGCGCGCAAAGATAAAATAAAAAAGCTCCGACGAAGCCAATTCGTCGGAGCTTTTGCATCGTTCAACCACAGCAACGCCCTACGAATCGGCCGGCGATCCGCAAATAATAATTATGCTGCTAATGGTCAACAATGTTGCTTTTATGATATAAAGGCGCAAGCTTATGCAAGGCCGCCGGCAAAGGTAAACAAGAATTGGGAATTTTGCAATAGGGGCCCCGCCGCATATCATCTTCTTTTTGTATCGGCACGGGCGGCGCCGCCGCGTCTTCGCTACGCTCTTCCGGGTAAACGTGTTCCGCTCTTATAGCAGGCAGGCCCACCGTCCTTTAAGGGCCGGCGCGCCTGCCTGCTATACCGCTGCACCCCCTG
>CAYOTJ010000175.1:0-7505 GCA_964406855.1 uncultured Saprospiraceae bacterium | reverse complement strand
GTGTCGCGGTAGAGTTCAATTTTAGCAAACACATAGCCCTCGGCGCCACTGATGTGCTGGCTGCCCAACTGAGGCGCCAGCGGGTGGCCTTGCGGCAGCGAAGCAGGCGCAGCCCGGTTGGCAGGCTCTATGACCCCAAATACAGCGTCGAGGCGCCGGTAGGTGGCGGGGTAGGGGAAAGTTCCCAGGGTTCGGGCGCTGGAGCCGCCCGCAGCGGCAAGCAGGAAGTTGTCGGCCACACGGGCGTCAATGGTGTCGCCAGGCGCCTCTATAAGGCGCAGATCGATGGAGTCTGTAACCCGCCGCGCCTGACCGCTGATGTCTGTGAGCGCCAGATCAGACCAATAATAGCGGATGCTCTTGATGCGGAATGGTTGTCCCAACCCGTCGACATACCAGGCAGGCGACAATTTCAGCGCAGCCTCCGCGTCGTCGGGAGTAGGCCAACTGTGGGTAAAGCTCACTTTGAGCAAAGGATAGCTGCAACAATTGCCGCAATCTCGATCGGCATCGAGATCGAAGTTGGTTGCGCCTGCGTCTAAACATCCTTCCACAGGCTCGTAGCAGCCATTTAAGAGCAACATGCCGCCCAACAACAGGCTGAACATTATTTTTTTCATAGGCAGTGCGCGGTTATTTTTCCGCCTGGCCGCGTTCGTAGTCTTTAACCAATTGTTTTACCAACTGCTTAACCTGAGCGGAAAACTCTTTGTTGAGGATCCAGTTGTAGTACTGTTTGTCTTTGCTGAGTACTTCCCCGGCAGGCTGGTTGGCGTACTTTCCAAAGTTAAAAACGATCTGGCCCGTATGATCGTATCTGAACTTTTGGGTAGCGTCGGCAAAACGCTGGTCGTTGCAAAATTCGTGCAGGGATTTTACATCGCGCTGTATGGGCGAGGGCGTTACGTTTCCGTCTTCGTCTACATAGTCTACGCCCTCATATCGGTTCAATTGGCCCCAGAACACTTCTGCTGTAGCCCGCACGTCGGCCATGGCGTCGTGGGCGTCAGTTAGGTCTTTGTCGCAGTAAAATTTATAGGCGGCCTTCAGCGTCCGGGGTTCCATTTTATAAAAAATGCGTTGCATATCCAGCAGCCGTCGTTTGCTGATGTCAAAGTCTATGCCCGCCCGGGCAAATTCTTCCATCAGCATGGGAATGTCGAAGCGGTTGGAGTTATAACCCGCCAGATCGGCATTTCCAATGAATTGGAGAATTTTATCCGCAACCTGTTCAAAAGTTGGCTTCTTAGCCACATCTTTAGGCTGAATGCCGTGTACCAACATGGCTTCAATGGAAATGGGGATTCCCGGATTGATGAGCATGGCTAACTCCTGAGGTTGGCCTCCATTGGCAGGATACTTCATAATGCCAATCTGGAGTATGCGGTCGCGCAGCACATTGAGCCCGGTGGCTTCAATATCCAGGAAACAAAGATCGCGGTCGAGTTTGAGTGAGTGCATGGTCTTTTGTTGTTCTACTGAGCTTCCTCTTCTACCAATATTGCCTTGATACCATCGGTGTAAACCGATTTCAGGCTGCCGTCTTTATCGGCATAGATAAAATAGGCGTCAAGGCCCGGCTGTTTTTTAATCATGGCTAAGGCGCGCTCCAATCCCAAGGCCATGCAAGCCGTGGCAAAGGCGTCGGCCGTGATGGCTTCGGGGGCCAGTATGGTGGCGCTCAGCAGGTTGGTGCGTTCGGGGTAGCCCGTATGCGGATTGATGGTATGGCCGTATTTTTGGCCGTTTACCTCATAGTAGTTGCGGTAGTTGCCCGAGGTAGCTAAGCAGCGGTTGTCGAGTTTGACAATGCGTTGTATGTCGGTCAGCGAAGCGTCCTCTTTAGGGGTGTTGATGCCTATCTGCCAGGTTTTACCCTTGGCATTGACGCCTTTGGCGCGCTGTTCGCCACTAATATCCACTAAGTAGTTGCCAATTCCCTGTTCTTCTAACAGCAGCGCTATCTGATCGGTGGCGTACCCTTGAGCGCAAGAGGAAAAATCGAGTTGTACGCCTGGCTTTTGCTTGCGCAGGAAAGGCGCCCGACCTTGGGTTTCTATGGTCAGCAGATTCATATCTACCAATTGGCGCAGCGCATCTATGCGGGCGCTGTCGGCTTGGGCCACAGCTTGCTTGTCCGCGTATCCAACCCCCCAATAATTTACCAGGGGCATTATGGTGCAGTCGTAATAACCCTCAGAGGCTTCAAAAACCCGGCGGGCCGTCTCAAAATTGGCCATAAAATGGCGCATGGGCGCGTCGGTAGGGCCCGCCAGCGCCATGCCTGTAGGATCGTTGTTGAAACTGCTGATGAAAGAGGTGGAGTCATAGGTATTGACCTCTGCGTTGATTTCCTTCAACAGTTCTTCAATTTGAGGTTGGAAATTGCGCTGCTGATCGTCCAGGTAGAGAATGCGATAGTAAGAGCCCATTGTCTTGCCTTCAATCAGCACAGCGGGCTTTGTGTCTGTCGGCTTATCCTGAGGCCGGCAGGCTGTCAGCAGCAGCAATGAAAATAGCAGCGCCATTGGGCAACTGCGTCCTGCGAGGTTCGTCATCTTTTGCAGATTCATGCTGCAAACCTACAATTTTTGCGCTTTATGTAGTTCGCACCGGAAGGTTTTGTGTGTAGATTCCTGCGCTAATCCACACAAACCTGCCCATGCGCTCTGTGCGCTATAATATCGGTTCAGGACTCAGAATATAAAAGCTGACTGATGCGGTTGAAAAGATCTTCAGGGCTGAAGGGCTTTAAGAGGTAGTCATTGGCGCCCATCAGGCGGGCTTCTTCTTCTTCTTCCGGGTTGGCTGATGCCGTGACGGCTATAATGGGCGTGCGGCTGAATTGCCGTATGGCCGCTATGGCTTCGAGACCCGACATGACCGGCATCTGAAGATCCATGAGGATGAGGTCGAAAGATTTTTCTTTAGCGAGGTTGAGGGCCTCCTGTCCGTTTTTTGCCAAGGTCACTTGAACAAAACCAGACCAGTTGGAAAGCAGCTTGAAAGCCGTTATCTGTTGTACGGGATGGTCTTCGGCCAGCAAGATAAAGATGGGGCTTACCGGCGACTCGGCGCTGGGCGGAGCTTCTTCTTCTATCAAAGACAGGGGGATGGCGTGCCTGAGGTGTACTTCATTTTTGTTTTTGGCGTTTTTGAGCTCTGTTCTTACCTCCAGCCATTCACCCAGCTTATTGTTGATGAAAGAAGCGAGCTCCAGTTGTTCTTGCTGGGACTTTTGCTCGCCAATAAGGCGTACGATTTTATCCAGGGAACTTTGCTGTTTTCCAGGGCCGGCTGAGGTTCCTCTCCGTTGTATTTGAGCTCGAGTATGAGCAGGCAGTTTTTCCCAGACAGTTGAGTGGATAGGCGCACTTCGGGGGCCTTGCGGCCATTCCATCGAAGCAGCATCAACTGGAATTCGCCACTGATAAATTGGCTGATTTTTGCGGCATCGCCATAGGCCTGCTTGGGTAAAGAACTGTCGGTGATGAGGTTGACCGTACACTGTTTTTGGGCTGCCTTGAAAATAGCTACCCTCCGTATGGATTCTATGGCATCGGGCAGATTAAACACCTCCCGGCTGAGTTGGTTTTTCTGGCTTACGAGAAGCGAATAGTTGATGACGCTGAGCAAAGTAAATGACAGCTCGTCAACAGCAGTTTTTAGGTTTTGGAACAGATCAAGCTGGGATGGCGGCAGCATACTGTCGTCTATTAAAAACAACAACTGATTGATGCTGTTCAGGGGGCCGCGTATGTTGTAGCTCAGTTGCGAAAAAACCTGCTCGGGCATAAGCGCAACCGCCTCCGGAGCGCTGGGTTCAGCCGCCTGTGCAGGAGGATCGTCCGTTTTTTCAGTAATATCCTGTATCGTGCCCACCAGCAGGACGCGATTGGTGGATTCATCAAACTTGACCTGCGCCCGAACAGAGATATGCTTGACTACCCGGCGGTCGATGATGATTCTGTATTTGATGGATTGGGGGCTGCCTAAGCTGAGCGCCTGATTGAAAAAATCTTCTACTTGTTCGCGGTCGTCGCGGTGAACGACGTTCATGTAGTCGGACCGGGTGGGCGTAAAGGCGTTGGGCTTATGTCCGAAGATGCGAAAGGTTTCGGCATCCCACTGCATGGCGTTGTTGACGATATCCATTTCCCAGGCAGCAAGACCGGCAAGTTGCTGATTGGTCTTCAATTGCTGGGTATCGCGTGAGAGGGTCTCGTTTGTTTTTCGGAGCTCTGCTTCGTTTTTGCTACGGGTAATGGCGTAGTTGATGGCGTTGATAAGACGAAGAGAAGCCAATTCAGGCGATTTGACGATATAGTCTTGAGCGCCGTTTTCTACGGCTTTATGCCCCGTCCGTTGGTTGCCCGTACCGGTGAGTACCACCACCGGAATGTTTTTTACGCGGTTTACCCAGGTTGTAACCGTGCTCAGCCCTGTGCTATCGCCCACAGACAAATCGAGGAGCACCACATCGATGGGGTTATTGTCTACCAGGTCAAATCCTTTGGAGAGGGTGTTGGCTTCGTAGAGCTTATAGCGAATCTTGGCATCGTTGAGCAGAATGCGGATGTTTTCTACATCGGCTACGGAATCTTCAATGAGCAGAATGTTCATAAAATGTCGTGTTTATCTGTTTTGCATCTGCGGGTTACATGGCATTGGTGGGTAGGAGCGTAGTCGTGAGCCAGAAATCCTCGATTTTTTGAATGACTTCAAAAAACTGATCAAAGTCAACTGGCTTTTTGATGAAGCTATTGGCGTGAAGATCGTAACTGTTTTGCACATCTCGGGGAGCGCTTGAAGTAGTGAGTATCACTACAGGAATACGTTTTAACTGCCCGTCGTTTTTGATGATGCGCAATACCTCTCTGCCATCCCATTTGGGCAGGTTGAGATCCATAAGTACCAGGTCTGGCGTTGGTTTTTGGGCATAGGGGCCTTCTTTGCGGAGAAATTTTACGGCTTCGATCCCGTCGTTTACCACTTCGAGATCAATCTGCCGTTTGCTTTCGCTGAAGGCTTCCTGGGTAAGGCGGACATCGCCAGGGTTGTCTTCTACAAGAAGAATGTGGTACAAGCGATTGTTTACATTTGACATCTCAAATCAATTTGCCGGTTTTTCTGTTACTTTAGGGTTTTATTCTACCTGTTTATTTTGACAGAACCTCCAGGGGTTCATATTTGCCAAATTTATGACAACAGTTTCAAATTTTTTGCAACTTTTTGACGCTTACTTGCGCGAAAATGCCTTTCGTCAGGCCCCGGCGGCGCTTTATGAGCCTGCCAATTACCTCATGGCATTGGGCGGTAAGCGCTTGCGGCCGCTATTGACGATGCTGGGTTATTACCAGTTTCGCGACGACGTCGGGCAATCGCTACCTGCGGCTATGGCTGTTGAGTTATTCCATAATTTCAGCCTCATGCACGACGACATCATGGACCAGGCGCCTACCCGCAGGGGTAAAGCTACCGTGCATACCGCCTACGGCTTAAATGCAGCCATTCTTTCCGGCGACGTTATGCTGGTGTATGCCTATGATTTTCTCATGCGCACCCAGCGTAGCGAAGCCCTCCCTGATATGGCGCGCACCCTCAACAGGGTAGCCATTCAGGTATGTGAAGGCCAACAGTACGATGTTGATTTTGAAACCGCCTCTCAGGTTGGTATAGCAGATTACCTGCACATGATTGAGCTGAAAACAGCCGCCCTGCTGGCTGGTAGCCTCGAACTGGGCGCTATGGCTGCCGGCGCTCCTCAGGAAGATCAATACCACCTGAGGGAGTTTGGCCGGCTCACGGGGCTGGCTTTTCAACTGCAAGACGATTATCTCGACGTTTTTGGCAATCCCGAAACCTTCGGCAAGCGCCCCGGCGGAGACATTGTGCAGAACAAAAAAACGTTTTTATACCTCAAAGCTCTGGAACAAGCTACCCCCAGCCAGCATCAGGAACTTGCGCGTTGGTATCAAACCCATGACGAAAACAGCGCTGCTGAAAAAGTTATTGCTGTTACGCGTTTGATGGAGCAACTGAACATCCCGGAATATACCCGCCAACTAAGAGATGAACACCAACGCGAAGCATTGTTACACATCGAACAATTGGCCGCCCGGGAAGAGCGCAAGGAACTGCTTGTCAATTATGCCTACTCTCTGCTCGATCGGGCGGTATAAGCGCCTGATTTTTGCATGTGCCACTCCATTCTGAAGAGGCGCTGTAAAGGTATCTTATTATTTTAATCTCAACAAATATAATTATTGGAAATACTTTTTCCTTAGTCACAGGAAAATCTTTCCGTTCCACCATTCGGTTTCGATGATGGCATGGTTTTTCCGGTAGAAAGCGAGAGCGGGCTCGTTCCAATCCAGCACTTGCCATTTTACAATCCTGCACTCCAATTCCTTAGCCCGATTGAGGTAAGCATCGAAGAGGAGCTGCCCTGCACCGTAACGGCGAAACGCTGCACTGACCACAAAGTCTTCCAAATAAAGCATTCTGCCCTTCCAGGTGGAATAAGTCATATAGTAAAGGGCCATCCCAACGATGCTGCCTTCTACTTCGGCCACCAGAACCTCAAAGATACCGGCTTCAAAATCGCGGCTGTAATCTTCAAGAGTAGCTGTGAAGGCGTCAGGGGCATTTTCGTAGACGGCTAATTCTCCAACGAGCTGGTGCACAGCAGGGAGATCGGATAGCCCGCCTCGGCGGATGGTGATGTGAACTTCAGCCATAGCTATTATTTTTAGTAGCGATAAAACCATTTGTATGATGAACCGGTTTGCAACAATACCGCAAGTTTTTGTTTTCTTTGCTATCTGCAACGAAAAAGCTTATTTATGAAGAGCATTCATTGGCTTGGCGCTATGGTGGCATTACTGGCATTGGCCGGCGGATGTACGTCGGGGCCGGCTGTTAAAGAAACCGCCGACGCCATTTTTTATAATGCCGTCGTACATACGGTCGACCCTCAGCAACCCAAAGCCTGGGGCATAGCCGTAAAAGCAGGCCGCATAATAGCGGTTGGCGACAGCTCGGCGGTTTTTGCGCTAAAGGGTGAAAACACCCGGCTGCACAACCTACAAGGGGCTTTTGTCATGCCCGGATTCATCGACGGTCATGCTCACTTCTCGGGCTTGGGCGCCAGTTTGCAAAATCTCAATTTCCTGAAATCCCGCAGTTGGGATGAAATTGTAGCTCAAGTGGCGGCCAAGGCGGCGGGCACGCCTAAAGGCCAGTGGATCACCGGTCGCGGCTGGCATCAGGAAAAATGGGACTCCGCTCCGGGCGGAATCAGCATTGACGGTTATCCTTCGCATCATACCCTCAGCGCCGTTAGTGCCGAGCACCCCGTTTTGCTGCGTCACGCCAGCGGACATTCGCTTTTTGCCAATGCGCGAGCCATGGAGTTGGCGGGCGTAAGCGCTGAAACGCCCGATCCGGCCGGAGGGCGCATTCTGCGCGACAGCAAGGGAAACCCCATAGGCGTATTTGAAGAA
>CAYOTJ010000174.1:6950-7562 GCA_964406855.1 uncultured Saprospiraceae bacterium | reverse complement strand
CGTCATCGGCCCCGACGGGTTGCGCCAGTTTGACTTTAGCCAGACCGACAAACTGCTGCCCCTGAGCCATCTGCCTGTATGTCGGTAGGGATTTGGGAGAATCGGAGAAAATGGGTAAATTGGCCGTTCATTGCAAAATCCGGAGATAATATGCCGCTGACCAAACTCTTCCTCCGCTACTGGGCGCTCTGCGCGCTAAGCGCCATAGCTACCGCCGCCGCTGCGCAGGGCGCCGATAAGGTGTACCTCAATAACGGCGGCACGTATACCGGCGACATTACCGTGTATGAACCCGCCGAGGGCGTATGGCTACAGATAAGCGGCGAAGTCGAGGCGAGGTTTTTTGAAGTAGCTGCTCTACGGCGCATTTTCTTTAGCCGGAGCCAGCCCAACCTGCTGCCCTCCGACCGGATCGTCAACGACATCGTGCGGCTGCTGGACGGGGCCTATTACCGGGGGCGGTTGTTGGGCTATCGCAAGGGCGCCGAGGTGAGCTTAGCCATAGACACCCGCACCGTACTGATATTTAAGGAGGAAGCCGTTTACCGCATCGACTTTGAGCAGCGGGTAGCGACGCCTCCGGCAAAGTCGGCCAGACGAGATGCCAAAGGA
>CAYOTJ010000174.1:1672-6940 GCA_964406855.1 uncultured Saprospiraceae bacterium | reverse complement strand
ACCGCGTGAATACGCCTTCCGGGAAAAAGGGCCTTACCAGGCCATCACCGTGGGGGCTATGCTGGCGGAGGGGGCGCCTACGGCGCGCATCATCATTTTCGATCCTTTAAACCCCTTCATCGTCAATGACGACCCCCGCACGACCTTTGGCTACTCCATGCAATACGTGCGCGGCTGGCAGTTCAACCGCTGGCAGGGGGTGGGCGGCGGCGTCAGCGCCGACGCTTACCAGATGGAACGGGGCGAAATACTGTTGAATGCACTGGCGCAATACCGGGCCTATTTTACCCGCCGCAAGGTAGGGTTATACGGCGTGCTCGACGCGGGTTACGGCTTTGCCTTTCGCAACGAGCGCCAGGGCATCAGCGAAGCCCGGGGCGGCTTTTTGCTGCACCCGGCAGTGGGCCTCCGGCTGGGCGCCCGCAAAGATTATAACTTCACCGTAGACTTAGGCTACCGCTTTCAGCAGGCCCGGTATACGCAAACATTGCCCTTTTCGGGCGATACGGAAGTGCGGGAGCTGTTTTACAAGCGGCTCTCCCTCAGAGTAGGAATCGTGTATTAGTTCAATTTTTTAGTCCGTTTTTTAACTGAGGCACATGCGCCGGAAGCCGGAAGACTACACGGAAAGGGAACTCGTAGAAGGCTGCGTCAACAATGACCGCTGGCTTCAGGAGGCGCTATACCGGCGTTTTTTTCCGGCTATGTTGCGCATGTGCCGACGTTATACCGATCAGGACGAAGAGGCGATGGAGATCATCAATACGGGCTTCCTGCGGGTGTTTCAAAAAATACACCTCTACCACTTCAGCGGCTCGCTGGAGGGCTGGATTCGCCGGTTGGTTTTTCACAGCATTGCCGACTACTATCGGCAGCGCGACCGCAAGTTGCACTTCCTCGACCTGGAAGACCGCGACGCCCCTGTACCGGAAGGCGTGCTGAGCCGATTGTATTGCGAAGATTTGCTGCAATTGGTAGAGCGGTTGCCCGACGCTACACAGGAGGTGTTTTGGCTTTTTGCGGTGGAAGGGCTGAGTCATCAGGAAATTGCCGGCCGGCTGAGCATCAGCGAAGGCACTTCCAAATGGCACCTTTCCAACGCCCGACAAAAACTCAAGGCGCTTATGGTTCAAACTGATTACCCAAACCATTATGCAAAATAGAGAAAACCAGGAAAAACATCCTCAGGAGTTGGTCGATCTCGCCTGGGCCGATATGTTGGTCCGGTTAGACGAGGCCATGCCCGCAACGCCCCCGCGCAAGCGGCGGCGCGTGGCGGCCTGGTGGTGGTTGGCCCTTGGCGGGCTGGTCATCGGCTCGGCATTGCTGGGGTATAAATATTATGCTATGGCGCCGCCGGCTGCGATCCCACGCCCGGCAGCGGCGCTACCCGTTGGGCCTCAGGCCGGGTTGGCGCCCGCCGCCGACAACTGCCCGCCGGGGGTTGAAGTGCCCGCTCCTGTGCCTGTTGCAGGAGTTGTGGCAGGCGTCGTCCGCCAATCGGACGCGCTTTATGGGAATGCTACCATTGCTTCCGCTGAAATTACCCACTATAATGAAGTTGCTGAAAATCGCGCTCCCTCTGCCGATGGGGCGGCTGCCGGCGGTTTGCGCGCAGTTGCCGCCTCTCCGGTCGTTGGGTCGGCTGCAGGGGCGACTGAAACAAGCCCGGAGCCGATAGGCGCAACGCCTCAGACCACAATGCCCGCAACGAACGCTTCAACGGCTGCTTCGGCTTCCGGCCTGCTGCCAACCTTGTCGCTGGGCCCACTGCCGGCCTCCTTTTCCGCCGGGATGCCGGTTGCAGCCTCGCCAAACCGACCCGGCCGCATGGCTCTCTGGGCAGAAACGGGCGTGAGCACCCTGCAAGCTCGGCCGGAAGGCATACATGCGGGCATAGGCGCCGATCTTCAGTTGGGCGGCCGTTGGGCGCTTAGCGTCGGCCTGCGCTATCAGTTTGTGCGCCAGCGCTTAGTGGAAGAGCGGGCCGGGTTGTTCAGGCAAAATAATCTGGATGCCAGCGCCCTCGATACGGGCGTTAATGTAAGCAATGGCTTAGGCCTCAGCTATGATCCCGGGCCCTTGAAGAGCCATTGGTTAGAGCTGCCCTTAGGCCTGCAATATCGGCTGGGCAACCGCTGGCAACTCAGCGCCGGGGCTTACGTAGGCTACTTAATCAAGGCCTATGTCCCGCCGGGCTTGCAGTTAGAAGACAACAGCGTCAGGGTTTTGGAGTTTAGCAACGGGGGCGTTGCCAACAGCAGCAGCGACCCCTGGTACGATAGCGCCGACGCCCGCGCCGTAGCCCCCCGCGAGGTCTTGCCCCTACAGGGCGGTTGGTGGGTCTCCATCGGTTATCGGCCCGCTCCCCGCTGGGCGCTATCCATAGGCATCCGCCAGGGCACGGGCAGTTGGGTCGATGCGGCCCCCTATCAGTTGCAGCGATCCTATGGGCAGGCTTCTCTGAGGTACTACTGGGAGCGTTAGCGCTTGTTCGGGGGGTGATTGGCGGCAATCAACCCCCGAATGCTTTTAACGAATGATGGTTATGCTGCCGCTGAGCTTCGAGATGCTGTCGTCGGCAAACTGCACTTCTGCCATCCAGGCGTAAGTTCCGGGGTTTACGAGCTGCCCGCGATGCGTGCCATCCCAGCCGATGTTGTAGGGGTTGAGGCTGGGCGAAAAATCTTTAGCCTCGTAGATCAGCTCTCCCCAGCGCCCAAACACTTTGAAATAGCGCACCTGGCGCACCGTCACCGGGTCGGCAAAAAGGCTGAGCACATCATTAACGCCGTCGTCGTTGGGCGAGAATGCCGTGGGCACGTACACCGGCTTGGAGTTGTCTACCTCAACCGTAATCTGGTCTTCGCTCTCGCAGCCGTTGGCGTCTGCCAGCAATACGGAATAAGTGGTCGTTTCAAAGGGCCCGACATCCAGCGTCAGGCAGTCGGGGCAGTCGAGGCGAATACCTCCGGGCTCCCAGATAGCATAAACTAAGCTGGAAAGCGGCACGCCGACGGTAGCGCTCAGCGTGGCGGTTTCGCCCAGCCGGATGGCCACATCGGCGCCCAACGCAGCGTTGATGGGGGAGTTGATCACGGCTACCGCAATGTTGTCCGTCGCCATACAACCCGGCGAAGGCGCATAAGTGTAAGTCGCGTCATGCAGGCCTAAGCCCAGCGCTTCAGGATCAAATGAGCCGGCCGCATCCACTGCGCCGCTCCAAACGCCGCCTGCGGGCGTAGCTGCGAGCTGCTGAACCGGAGAGGTGAGGCAAAATGGCCCCGTGTCCTGTATGTCTACCCTGAGTTCGTCTACCACCTCTAAGGTCGCCGTTGCCGCTACGGTGCAACCCGCCGGATCGGGGATGTAGGTGTAGGTAATGGTATGAAGACCTGTACCAACAGCGGCGGGGTCGAGCATACCGCTAAGGGGCGCCGCGCCGCTCCATTCGCCCCCCTCGGGGGTGGCCGTAAGTTGTATGGGCGGCGCGTCGAAGCATAAGACCAATGGGCTGGTGATGTTTACCTCCGGAGCTGGCAGGGCCTGTACCTGAGTAACGGCGGTAGCCGAACAGCCGTTTGGGCCGGTCACAGCAACGGTGTAACCGCCTGCCTGCGCCGCGCTAAAAGCCGACATCATCGGGTTTTGTATCGTGGAATCAAGCCCGCCGGTGCCGCCCCAGCCATTGGTTAAGCTCCCGCCGGCTGGGAGTTGTACGGGGTCGCCGGGGCAGTAGGGGCCGTCGTTGCCGGCTGTCGCCGCCGGCAAGGGACGCACCTCAACCACTACGTCGTCGGTGATGGCGGCGCCGCCGCAGGGGTCGGTGATGGTCACGCTGTAGGTAGTTGTAGCCGAGGGGCTGGCAACGGGGTTTGCCACGTTGGTAGCGCTGAGGCCCGCCGCCGGCGACCAGGCATAGGCGGCGGCGCCGGGAGATGCCCGCAGCGTCAGCGATTGCCCACTGCAAATGCTGCTATCCCGCATGGGGTTCAGTGTCAGGGTAGTCGCGCTGGCCTGTAGACAAAAGGCTAAAAAAGCATAGTTGAAGCAAGACCCGCCGTCTATGTTGTCTACCTTCACCAAAATGGTATTGTTGCCCGCCGTCAGCAGGCCCGCCACATCGTAAGACCGCACCACATTCCAGTCGGAGTCCGTGGAACTGCCCACCTGCGTGCCATTGATAAACAGGGTAAACTTCTGGTCGGCCTGTATCCGCACCTGCGCCATTTCAGGCTGGGTACACAGGCTGAACGTCTTCCGAAACCAGTGCTCCGGCGTCGGCGGATAATAACAACTAGACGGCGGCGGCGCTACCCAGATGGGCTTCATCCCCGTGCAGCCGGCAAAGTGCTCGGCCAGCATGGGCGAGCCATACCCGCTGCCGCACTGGGCGTCGATGTAGGCCTCGTCTACACAATTGGTTACCTCGTATACCGGCAGATTAAACGGCCCGTTCTGGGAGCTGCTCAGCCCCCAACTGGTATCGGATACAAGCTGAAACTGGGCAAATCCGGTTGCCGCATACCATAGCGCGCCCAGCAGCAGGAGACTTTTTTTCATAAAGACAGGTCGTTTTATGGAGAAACCGCTATCCGCAGAAAGACAGGTTTTACAACGCTTTTTGCCCGCCGCACCTGGCCCTGCCGCCCCTTGAATAGCACCCCTAAAGATAATTAAAATGGCGCAAGAAGAGCCGCCTTTTAACACAATTGCTGTTCCATCGGCTGCATCCGCGCGGTTTTTCCTACCTTGCAAGCTCGTTTATACCGCGTAGCATGGAAACCACCAAAAGACAACAACAGGCCCAGCTCCTCCGCCAGTTCCGAAAAATTCACCGCTTGACGGGCGCAGCCCTCTTTGCCTTTTTTTTCGTAGTAGGCGTCACGGGGCTGTTGTTGGGCTGGAAAAAAAACAGCGGCGGCTACCTCTTAGCCAAATCCCAGCGCGGCGCCTCCACCGAATTGGCCGATTGGCTGCCCCTCGACAGCCTCCACCGCCAGGCCGTGCGCCTGCTGCGCGACTCCGTCTCCGAAGGGCTCTCCCTCGAGCTCGACCGCATCGATGTGCGCCCCGACAAAGGCATGGTCAAGTTCACGTTTGCCAATCATTACACTGCCCTGCAACTCGACGGCGCCACCGGGCAACTGCTGCTCATAGAGCAACGCCGGGCCGATTTCATCGAACACCTCCACGACGGCACCATCGTCGACCGGCTGCTGGGCATCCCCAACGGCTGGTTCAAGCTCGGCTACACCACCCTCATGG
>CAYOTJ010000174.1:0-1662 GCA_964406855.1 uncultured Saprospiraceae bacterium | reverse complement strand
GGCAGCAAAAGCCGCATCGCGCGGCAATTCGCCGTCACCGGCTTCTGGCTCTGGTACGGCCCCAAACGCATGCGGAAAGGATAAAACAGGCATAAGGGAAGGTTTTTTTCTTTTTTTGGGGCCCGCCGCATGTCATTTCACTTTTCGGGCATCCTGCGCGGCGCCGGGTCGTCCGTTCTTATGGGGGCCGCCCGTTTGGGTTTTGCTCCGTCTGCGCCATCATCCGGGCGGCCCCCATACCACTTCCACCCCTGGCCCGGGGCATATATAGTTCTCTATGCCAGGATTTATAAATCTTGACTTGGCGGACTATACCTCCGGTAATCTCCATCAAAACCGGGGATGACCCCGGAAAGATGGGATTAGAACGGGCTTAGCTACTGGGAAGCGTTATTAAACCAGCAGTGCGGCTACAAGAGCAGGAAATATACGCAGAAAAACATACTGAAAATGATTAATAAATACAAGATTAAGGTGCTTAGCAAAGATGACCAGTTGGCTTTTTCCGTTGGAGGCGGGCGATTTTTTTATTTTTTACCCCTGTGTCTATGGCGAAGGGGCTCAATGCCGCTTGCAGCCTTTTGGTGATCCCGCAGAACAAGTCTATTGGCTTAGGCCGGCGCTTTGCGCGGCAAATTCCCTATCTTTGCCTTAAAACCAACCGCACCATGCCGAAACGCACGCCGCTTAGTCTGTCGGATTTCAAGCAAGTGATCGAAAGAGACGCCTACTATGTAGACAAGACGGCCATCGTCCGCGACATAGTAGATGGAGCCGGCGTACAACTCCACTGCCGCCCCCGGCGCTTCGGCAAAACGCTCAACCTCTCCACCCTGCGCTATTTCTTCGACTGCCAGGGGCAATACCGCCATCTTTTTGAGGGATTGGCCATCGCCCAGGATGAGGAGATGATGAGCGGGCATCAGGGCAAATACCCGGTCGTTGAGCTGTCGTTTAAGGACGTGAAGGGGATAGATTACAAGGCCGCAGCCTTAGGCATGGGGCGGCTGTTGTACCGGGAGTGGCGCCGACATGCGCATCTTGAGGGCGCGCCCGACTACGACCGCAAGATAACCTTGATGCGGGATGCTGTGGAGGCCGGCGAGCCGCGCGAGCACTTGTTTATGGAAAGCATCAGGGAACTGACTGAACTGTTGCATAACCATCATGGCGCCCCGGTAGTGCTCTTAGTAGACGAGTACGACTCCCCCCTCATCACCGCCTGGCTACAGGGGTACTATGAGGAGATGGTGCAGTTCATGCGCACCCTGCTGGGCGGGGCGCTCAAAGACAATGAAAGTCTGTTCAAAGGCGTGCTCACGGGCATACTGCGGGTGGCCAAGGAGAGCCTCTTCAGCGGGTTGAATAATTTTATCGCGACGGCAGGCCTGAAGCCGGATACTTTCTGTGATAAGTTTGGCTTCACGGAGGCAGAAGTAAAGACCATGTTGGCCCACTACGGCCTCAACGGCCGAGAGATGGACGAAATCACCGCCTGGTACGACGGATACCGCTACGGGGGTGTTCCCATTTACAACCCCTGGTCGATACTCAACTATGTGGCCGACGGCGGCCAATCGCCCAGCCCCTACTGGGTAAATACGGGTGGCCACGACCTGCTCAAGCGGCTCTTTTTCGGCAGGGAGGCCGACGTGAAAGAGC
>CAYOTJ010000173.1:0-7600 GCA_964406855.1 uncultured Saprospiraceae bacterium | reverse complement strand
ACTTCAAGTTCTTCCGAACACGCCCGGCAATCTTACAAATTAGGCGCAAACTCCTACATCAAAAAACCATCTACTTACCCCGATCTCGTAAAAGTTACGCGTGAAATTTATGATTACTGGAGCGCCACTGTGACGTTGCCCTGCTTTCAGGATATTGAGATTAATTAAAGCCCCCGCTTTATCAGCGTTCATTGACGCTTTTTAATATCTGGATGGACTGATACAAACGCCATCCTTCCAGCACTTTTGTCATCCAGGGATGCCGACTTAACCGACTTACAAGATAAGCACCGGCAATTGTGGCCGCCATTGGTAGCGCCTTGTGCAGTAAATTGGTTACCAGCTCTTTACCGTTTTCAGCTTGTGAAAATTGATGTCGGGAGGATGCCGATTCATCCTGTACGGCAAGGATATTCTGGCCAGTGAGGATATTGCGCACCAGCGTTGCAGGATTGGTGGCCGACCTCAATGTTTGCAGATCATTCGCAATTTGAGTTCTCTCACGCTCAATCCGGCGCTCAATTTCCAGCCTTTGTTGTGCAAAATCCATGATAATGATGATTTAGGGATTGTGGAAGCGAGGTTGATTACTTGTCGTCGTTCATCTGCCGGGCTACGACAGCAATCACCGTCCGTTTGATGTAATTTTTGGCCAGGGTGAAAACCATCGCCAAAATGACCAGAAAAACACCCGAAATGATGAGATACCCCCAAACAGAATTACCCGTTGCCTGCCCCAGCCAAACCGCTCCGGCAATGCCCAAAAACAGCAGCGCCAGCAGCCCGAATACTGCCGCAATCACAGCAGCCACGATGCCCGATAGGGCGCCCACGCTGCGTTCGGTAAGATTGAGCAGCATCAGATCCCAACGGGCATCAAGATAGTTCAACACATTGTTGAAAAGCGACTCAAGTACGGTTGGCTGGTTATCCCGGTCTGTCATAAAACTGTGCTTTTGGAGGACAAAAGGAGGGAAAGGTGCGGAGGAATACAAGATTCCTCCGGCTATTAGAACAAAAAAGAGTAGTTTGACAGCAGCACTTAACTATCTTTAAGAGCTGCTTTTGCCTTCGTACCGGCTTTTTGGACTTTTTCTTCAATCTCATCAGCCAGTTCATAAGCGTCGGCTTTTGTACCGTACCACCATGCTTTGCCCTGATTCAGGATGTGCTGGATGAAATCATCAACTTCGCTGGCCAGAACACCCGTTGTATCAGAAACCTGGTCCTTGGCAGCATACCAACTGGCTTTGGTATTGGCAACCATTTCTTTCATGGAAGCCTCGGCTTGTTTAGCTTTTGCTGCAATTTGCTCACGGGTTTCCTTACCTGAACGAGGCGCTACCAATATACCAAGCGTTACGCCGGCGGCCAACCCACCAAGGAAATTAGCCAGCATTGAATTCCTGCTCGTCATAATGTTATGAATTTAAAGGTTAGGAAATTTGTAGTTATGTACTTTCTGCCTATCTTTAATCCGCATAGGTACACCCATATTGATAAATAACCGTGCCACCCGTTTTGCGGGCAAATTTTGGGTAATACTGTAGAGATGTGTGGAATTTTAAGCATACAGATATCCGCATTTGGAACAAAATGACAGCATGGGTAAAAAAGAATCCTTGATCATTATTGATGACGAGCCGGATATTTGCCTGCTCCTTCAACGCCTGCTCTCTCCATACTTCGAGCATATCTATATCAGGCATTCCATAGCAGAAGGTTTGCGCCTGAATAAATCGGTAAAACCCTCTATACTGCTGTTAGACAATAACCTGGCCGATGGGGCCTCACTGGGAACCATACCTGTTTTTAAAGCCGATCACCCCGAGGGCAAGGTCATTATGTTCAGCGCAATGAACATTGCCGCCGAAGCATTGGAAAGAGGCGCCGATGCTTTTTTGCTCAAACCGGTCAGTATACAGTCCATCAGGCAAATTATCTCCGAATTTTGATCGACCCGGTAAATGCAAAACATCCGCCCTTATCACTAAGGACGGATGCTTACATGGGGATAATATTGACTAATGTATCTTAGCGTGAGAAGTAATAGGTTAAGCCCACTACAAAATCAACGCTGTTGGCTTTGGTAACGGTTTCCGAATTTACGCCGCCTACATCTATCGTGCTGCGGCTGGCGCCGAAGTTGTATTTAACTTGAGTTTCCAACGCGAGGCAGTTATTGGCAATGATCGTGTACCCAGGGCCAATACCATAGGTCTGGATGTTATTCACTACTGATTGATTTTCGCCATTGACCTCAATTTCCGTGTCTGAACGGCCAAAGCCGGCTACGCCGCCGAGGAAGAAAGCCTGATCATCAGCAATCGGAATATAGAGCCGGATGTAAGGGCCAAATAAGAGGCGGCTATCGCGGGTTTCATCAGTGCCCCCTTCTGCGGGAGAAGTATCATTGGACTTCATCAGCAGATAATCCATACCCAACCCCATAGTGAAGTTGTCGGCGAAAAAATATCCGAGAGAAGGGGTGATGTTCATTTGCAGCGAAGTATTGCCACCTGTGGAAGAAACGTCCGAGCCTATGCTCGTAATTTCGCTTTGACCCGTTGAAAATCCGATGCGGGTGCCGAGTGAGAAATTACCCCTGCTGAAACATCCGATTCCGGAAGCGTAGTTGTCTGAACTTGGGTTATTGGCTCTGCGGGTAGTCGCTCTGTTGTCTGGAGCGCTACTGGTGTAAATATTGCCGTAGTATTGAGCTTGAACCGTATCGAATATCAGCATGGCGCCCAAAATGCCCAGTGTGTGGAAAATAGCGAGTGACTTTTTCATGAATGTTATCATTTAGGATGTAATGAATCAGGGATTGTTATAATTCTCCGTGTCAAGATTCACTCATCTCTGCCTGGAAAACTATACATCCAACATGCATAAAAAGCTATGCCCGTTGTTTCTTCAGGTAAAGTGTTGAGCAATTTCCACACTTTTGGACAAAATATGTGGCTTATTGAGGAGAAGTACTGGCCTCGTATGGGAAATATAGGTCAATTCGCGTGCCTTGTCCGGGAGTTGTATCGGCTGCAATAGCGCCGCCATGCTGTTTCATAATGCGTGCGCACAGCGCCAGCCCCATGCCGGTTCCTTCGTACTCATCTATGTGTTTAAGACGTTTAAACATATTAAAAATCAACTTTTCATTGGCTTTGTCAAAACCGATGCCATTGTCCTGAATGCTTATTACGACGTAGTTTTTGTCAGAAGCTAATTCCTGCAACTCTTTATCCAGCGCATCCGCGTGCCTGTAGCAGGCACTAATTTCAGGCTGCAAGCCGGGTCGTATAAACTTTAAGCTATTGGAAAAAACATTCAGCAGCACCATCAGTATCAAATTGGGTACGCCATACACTTGGGGCAACCCGGGTTCTATGTCAATTATTGGGCCTTTTTCCTCAATGATAACTTCCAGCATACTCTGCGTAACCCTGAATTTTTCATTCAGATCCACTAAACGCCATTCTTCCGACTGGTGGTTTATTTTAGAAAATCGTAATAAGGTATCAATTAACAGGCGCATCCTACTGGAAGCCTGCGCAATTCGCTCCAGATAAGAGCGGTTTTTTTCTGTCAAGTCATCTGCTGAGGAACTGAGGAGCAAACTGGAAAACATTTCAATTTTTCGGAGCGGCTCCTGCAAGTCGTGGGACGTAATGAAGGCGTAATTTTCCAATTCCATATTGGAATTGATAAGTTGCTCATTGAGCGCCTCCAGTTCTGCCGTACGCTCCTTTACCTGATGCTCCAGTTCTTTTTCAAAGCGCTTGTTTAGTGTAATGTCTGAAAAAAATACCGCGAAGCCATCATTGATTTTAATGGCTTTATTTTGGAAAAAATGTTTCACGCCATTTTGGGGGTACTCAATTTGGGCTTCAAAAAGCTCGCCCGTTTCCACTACTTTTTTGTAGACATCAAACAGCCCCCTCTCTTTGCTGCCGGGCATTTCTATTAAGAGCCGTTTACCCACTAAATCTTCTGCAAGGCGTTGTACGACAGACTCGGCAGCAGGATTTATATGCAGCCAGCGGAAATCGTAAATTTCTCCCCGTTCATCCCGCAGCGCTTCAAATAGCATGTAGCCATCCGGAATGGACGTGAGCGTTTTACGGAAGCGATTTTCCGTTTCCTCCAAGATTTTATTGGTTTCCTTCTCTACGGTAATGTCGTAGCTGACACCCAGCATTTTGGTGGCTTCTCCTTTTGCGTTGTACCTGTAAAGACCCTTTGATCGCATCCATCTGATAGCGCCGTCGCTCACTCTGCGTATGCGATATTCGGCTATATAAACACTACGTTCTTCTTTGGCTTTTTGCACCTGTTCAAAAGTACCTTCTCTGTCTTCTTCCAAAATAGGCGTGTGCCAATCTTCATAGGTAAGGAACGAGGCATCTTCGGGATAGCCCCATAATTGCTTGTGCACATCCGACCAGGTAAGCGCCATAGTACTCGTATCCAACGACCACACGCCCGTTTGTGAGGCCTTGGTAGCCATGAGAAAAAGCCGCAATTGTTCGTCAACATCGCTATCCTCCTGACTGAGCATCGGCCGCTGATCCAATGTGAATAGCAATAACTCAGGTGAAGAGACTCCTCCTCCGACAGGCTTAATGCGCAGCAAAGCCCGCTCTCTAAATGGGTTATTGAAAAATATATCTATTTGTAGTTCCACATTTTCACCGTCCGAAGCGGTGCGAATGGCCTCCTCAACGGCCTTTGCGCCGAGCTGCTCATCGCCAATACCGAGTAAAGCCCTAAGTGGCATCCCCAGATTGTCTGTGGAGAAATTTGGGGAAATAGCATCCCAGGCCGAATTCAAAACCGCCACACGCCCATCCCCACCGGGCCATAGAAACCCCGCCAAAACAGGCAAATCAGCAATAACACTGGCAAAAGCAGCAGATACCCCACTTGACGGCATACAAGTCTTTTTGGATTGAGTGGCTTGTGTACTTCAGCGCTATAGTTAGTGCCGGCAGGTTTTGTGCATGGGCCGCCGACTTATCCCGGCCGCTTATGCACAAAACTTGCCGATGCGCAGCATAGCATCATTGCTTGAATGATTGAGATATAGTTCTCCAAGTCAGGATTCACAAATCTTGGCTTGGAGAACTATAAAGTAACGCAAAGCTAACCCAATTCCTTTCCCACCATAGTAAATATTTTTACATCCTTTCAAATTATGGCGCTCCAAATCAAGGTCCATATATCTCAGCCTGGAGAACGGTAAGGCTCGCTATCTGCGCCCTCCTGCATCTCCGACTCCAACCGCCAAACCTGAAACCGCTGGTAACTGCCATCCGGGAACCACCAACTGCCCAGCAGCATACCGCAGAGGCTGGCCAGCACCCCCGGCACGATGGCCGTCTCATAGCCCATAAACTCAAACAGCATCCAGGCGCCCATGCCCATAAGCACAGAGGCCATAGCGCCCACGTCGGAGGCCCGCTTCCAGTACAGGCCCGCAGCTAAGGGCACAAACAGGGCCACTAAACTGAGGGCGCTCGACTGCTCGGCCAAGTGAAAAATATTGGACTCGCGCCCCGCCATCAACGCCGAGCAAAGCGCCACCCCCAGCACGCTGAACCGCATGATGCGCAGCAACTGCGGGTCGGTGAGGTGCTTAAAATACGGTCGGATGAGGTTTTCGCCTATGACGGTGGCCGGCGCCAGCATAGCCCCGGAGGTGGTGCTGAGGATGGCCGACAGCAGCGCCCCGAAGAAGAGCACCTGTAGCGCTAAGTTGCTGTGCTCAAGCACCATGCGCGGAATGATCATCTGGTTGTCGTCGGCCTGCATTTCGGGGTAGAGCAGCTTGCCGCACAACCCGATGAACAGCGGAACGGCGCCAATGACTAAATACATGGCGGAAGCTAAGTACGCCGCCCGAACGGCCGTATTCTCGGTGCGGGCCGCCATCACGCGCTGGAAGATGTCTTGCTGCGGAATGGAGCCCAGCCCCACCGTGATCCAGGCGCCAAGGTACACCACAATGGCATTGAAGTTGGGCTCGGGCAGGATGTTGAAGAAGCCCTCGGGCTGAGCCTCAATCACGGGCCGGAAACCGCCCACCTGATGGTACATCTGCCACCCCAGCGCAAACATGCCCAGCAGAATCATAATCGACTGGAAAAAATCCGTTACCGATACCGCCCACATGCCGCCGATGTAAGTGTACACCACCACCACAACCGCACAAAAGGCTATGCCATAGCCGATGTCGACGCCCGCCAGGGTTTTGAGCACAAAGGCCATGGCCACCAACTGCGCCGCAATCCAGCCAAAGTAAGACGGCACCATAAAGATGGCGGAAATAAACTCGGTGCGCCGGCTGAATCGCCTCCGAAAAAAGTCGTTGAAGGTAAGGATGTTGAGCCGGTACAGGGGGCGGGCAAAAAGCAAACCCACCAGCAACAGGCAGAGCGAAGCGCCAAAGGGGTCTTTGATGACGGCCAACACCCCGCCCTGCACAAACTCGCTGGACGACCCCATGATGGTCTCCGAACCAAACCAGGTGGCAAACAAAGCCGTAGCGGCCAGCGCCAGCGGCAGCCCCCGGCCTGCAATAACAAAATCGCGGGTGGTTTTCACCCGCCGGCTGGCCCACCAACCCACGGCTAATGTGGCCAATAAATATACGCCAATGAACCCAAGCAGCATCCGGCAACCGTTTTAGCGGGGAAAAATAAGATTTATTTGCCGAAGGCAGGCAGGGAGGCGCTAAAAAAACGGACAGCCCTACCCAACAGCCCCTGAATGCCGCGTTGCAAAGACCGCTGTGGAACGGCCCGAACAAAACAAAGGGCGCCCCCGCCGAAGCGGAAGCGCCCTGATTGTTCGTTATCTATGCAGTACGAATTACTTCGGGAAGGGGATCGTAAGCACCTGACCCGGCTTGATGAGGTCGGGATCCTTCAGAATATCCGTGTTGGCATTGAAGATGTGCATGTACGACATGGCGTCGTCGTAGTAGTGCTTGGCGATCTTCGAGAGGGTGTCGCCCGAAGCTACCGTGTGCTTGTGGAAGAAGTCGGTCTGAGCTACCTTGATGTCGGCCATCAGGTCGGAAGGCTCCTGGCCGCCGATCTCCTTGATCTTGTCCCAGAGCTGGTTCTTCTCGAACTGGGTGTGGGTAGTGCCGCCCATGTGGAGCTTGCCGTCTTTTTCTTCAACGAAGCCGTCGGTTACACCCAATTTTTCGCCCAGATCCAGTACGGGCTGATACTTGCTTTGCAGAGACATAAGCTTAATGTTTAAAGTTTAGCAAAAGGGAGTGAGGTTTTGAAGGCTCGCACTCCGGCTTTCCAAAGGCCGAAGATAGGACGCAAGATTCAAAAACCGGACAATTCGACGATTAAATCTCTGTGAAGTAACACTTCAACTAAGGTAAAGCGAAAGTTTTTGCGCTTTGCGGGCCATTAAAAGTACCTCCGGCCGCAACAAAGCCCGTATTTTTGCGCTTCTGCACTAAAATAGGGTACAATATGCCGGTAAAAGGGCCTTTTTTTAAATGGACGCACTATGGGCTGTGGCTGCTGCTGATACTGGCGGGTTGGGCCAACCCCCTGTTGCCCACCGGCGGCCCCCC
>CAYOTJ010000172.1:0-7623 GCA_964406855.1 uncultured Saprospiraceae bacterium | reverse complement strand
GGCGTAACGCGGATGGTCTTCATCGCTATGACTGGTTTGGAAATCACGGGGAGAAGTCATTACTTTACACGCGGATGTATGCCAATACCTATCTTGATTAATTCTGCAAGTATGAATGTTAAAAACCATTGCCGCTCCGTCTTTCCGGCACTCGTAGCGCTGGTCCTTTTGGCGGGCTGCGGGCAGCCTAACACCGATAAGACGCCGGCGGCGACCGGGGCGTTAGCGCCCGATGCCGGAGGGCTGACCCTTGACACATTCGGCGACTTTCCGCCGGAAATTGACGGCTGCTCCTGTTATTTTTCCAGCGACTCGGCAGCGTTTGGCAAGGGGCAGTTTTTGTACGTGAACGACTATATGGAGACTTCTTTTCTAAAGATCAATGGCGTGCTGACGAAGTTTGTACAAACGAGCCTTGAAGAGATCGACGGCGCCACTTCGGTGATGACTGCCAAAGCCGGCGACCAATACGAGTTGACGATTGAGATAGAAGCCGGCAGCCAAAACGGGGATGAAACCTGGCTAAAAACGGGCAGGCTAAAAGTGACAGACAAAAGCGGGCATACCGTGAGTACGGCTTTTTATGGGGAGTGCGGATGCTAAGCGAAGGTTTTTGCCCGGGCTAGGGATGGAAGCGGTATGCGTGAGGCACGAGCGCATAATAGCGGACAGCCCGGCCCCGCGCGCCTGAGGGCGGCTCTTAATACAGACCAATAAAAGGCGCGCGGGGAAGCCCCAAAGAAAAAAGCAACCAACCTGGCCGGGGTTTGTTGTAGGAAGAAACAACTTAATAACGAGATGATGATAAATGCACGGTTACGCATTTGGGGCTGGCTGTTGGCGGCCGCAGTGCTGCTGGGCGGCTGCGCCAGTGCGAATGGCGGTAAAGCGGCGGCCGGAAAAAACATCAAAACGGAGGAGGCGAGCTATCAGGCGCCCGATGGCACTACGTGCCGGAGCTACGTGGCTTATGACGCCTCCCGAACGGAAAAGCGGGGCGCTGTGCTGGTGATTCCGGAATGGTGGGGCTGTAATGACTATGCGCGCAAGCGGGCCAACATGCTGGCTGAGCTGGGCTACATAGCTATGGCTGTGGATATGTATGGCGAAGGCAGGCAGGGCAACGACCCGGCGGCGGCGCAAGCGCTGGCGATGCCGTTTTACCAGAACCCCAGCCTGGCCCTGTCGAGGCTGGAGGCGGCCAAAGCTAAGCTGATGTCGTACCCGCAGGCCGACGCCAACCGCCTGGCGGCCATTGGCTACTGCTTTGGGGGCTCTATGGTCCTGAATGCGGCTGCCCTGGGCATGGCCGACCTGAAGGGCGTGGTGAGCTTTCATGGGGGCCTGGGCGGGCTGGCGGCGCCTAAAGCCGGCAACAACTGCCAGGTGCTGGTGTGCCACGGCCTGAGCGACTCGTTTATTAGTGCTGAAGAGATTGCTTCATTCAAGAGCAACTACGACCGGGTTAAGATGGACTACCAGTTTTTGGAGTACCCCGATGCCACCCACGCCTTCACCAACCCGGAGGCTACGGCCAATGGCAAGGCTTTTGGGCTGCCCATCGCCTACAATGAGGCGGCCGATAAAAAATCGTGGCAGGATATGCAGGCGTTTTTGGCTCGGGTGTTGAAGTAGGGGCAAAGTGTACGAGCCTCATCGTGGTTGACGCCCGCGGATTTTGGATGTAAGCTGTGGTATTAGGGTTCTCCAATCCAAGATTTATAAATTTTGGATTGGAGAACCTGGCCGCTTTTCTCTATGCGCAAAACCGACTACCGTGCGCATGCTTATTTGTTGCAAATATCTCAGGCAATACTTTTATTATTTTTGTTTAAAAATCAATTTCTTACCTTTGTGTGAAACAGATATGTCATGACAGTTAATGATGCCTTATTTGATTATATAAGCGAAGGTATCTATCGCCAGATAGAAGAAGGCGATAGTCTTACTAAGCTGCGTGGATTTGATACAGGTAAATTTGAACTTATCTTAACCTCTCCGCCTTACAACATTGGCAAGGCCTATGAGGTAAAAACAACGATTGAGTCATACCTCGAAACTCAGGAAGAAATTATTATTGAATTGGTTCGGGTTCTTTCGGATAATGGCAGCCTATGCTGGCAGGTGGGCAATTACGTGGACAAAGGGGAAGTATTTCCATTGGATATATATTATTATCACATCTTTAAAAAACATGGCTTAAAATTGAGGAATAGGATTATCTGGCATTTTGGACATGGGCTGCACGCCAGCAACCGATTTAGTGGCCGATATGAAACAATTTTATGGTTTACTAAGTCTGATGATTATATTTTTAACCTTGACAAGGTACGGATTCCTTCAAAATATCCGGGAAAGCGGCATTTTAAAGGCCCTAAAAAGGGTGAGATATCCGGAAATCCTCTGGGTAAAAACCCAAGCGATATATGGGAGATATTAGAGAGCGACTGGGATAGCGCTATGTGGAATATTCCTAATGTAAAATCAAACCACCCTGAAAAAACAGAACATCCTTGTCAATTCCCTATTGAGTTAGTGGAAAGGTGCGTTTTAGCGCTTACCCATGAAGGCGGCTGGGTTTTGGACCCATTTGCAGGCGTGGGGTCTACGATTATAGGAGCTATCAAAAATGGTCGAAATGGAGTAGGTATTGAAAAGGAACCTGCTTATTGTGAAATTGCTCGTCAAAGACTGAATCTACTTAATGAGGGCTTACTAAAAACGAGACCTATCAATAAACCCATTCATCAACCCGCCCTTCACGACAAGGTAGCACAGATGCCTAAAGAATGGAAACAATTAGACTTGTATAAACCATAAAGCGCCATCTTTAAACACTACCTGTATGAAAATTGCTCAGAGGTACTCCCACCCGAATGGAGAAGAATACCTAATCGTTCGCCATCCTGGTTTATATGAGGAAATAGAGCGCATCGTTGAAGGTATTGATGCCGCTTCTCTTCCACCAAAAATTAGCCTGGAAAAACGGAAACAAGATCAACATTTGCTATCTCCTGTAGAATTAAATAATGCATTTAAAAAAGCTTTTAACGAAAGGAATTGGCAGGAGAGTCGCTACAACTACTATATTACCCTTAACAGGGAGTTGATGGAAAGGAGTATTTCTATACCGCTTGCACAACAAAAAGAGTTTTTGAGGTCAAACGGTGAAGTAAACCCCATATATAGTTATAACCAGACAGACTTCGTCAAAGACAAGGTAGCCGTAGAGGTTCAGTTCGGTAAGTATGCTTTTGTAGCTTTTGACCTCTTTGTTAAGCATATGCTGTTTTATTCGGGCGGAGTCATCAATTTGGGCATCGAAATTTTACCAACTAAAAAGATGCAAGCTAACATGAGTAGTGGAATTGCCTATTATGAAAGCGAGGTGTACAACGTTATGCGACAAGGTCGCAACAACCCTCCGGTTCCGCTACTCATCCTGGGTATTGAGCCCTAAGCAACAGGAGCCCCCTCCATCATCCTAATACTTTCAACTTTAACACACATAAAAGGTTTACAGGTTTACATCGGTATATATCCCGATGCTAACAACCGTTTTCGGTATGAAAAAAGCCAAATCAGTTGACCACAATATGCTTGATGCTACCATGGTTATAAATGATACTGCCTATCAGGATGTAAGTGTGCCTGAGGAAGAATACATCGAAGTGATCGGCGCGCATGAGCACAACCTCAAAGGCGTGGATGTGCGCATTCCCCGCAACCAGATGGTGGTCATCACGGGCATCAGCGGTAGCGGCAAGTCGTCGCTGGCCTTCGATACCATCTATGCCGAAGGGCAGCGCCGTTACATGGAAACTTTTTCGGCCTATGCCCGCCAGTTCATCGGCGAGATGGAGCGCCCGGAAGTAGAGCAGATTACGGGCCTCAGCCCGGTGATTTCCATAGAGCAGAAGACCACTGGCCGCAACCCCCGCTCGACGGTGGGCACCATTACAGAAGTCTACGATTTTATGCGCCTGCTCTTTGCGCGGGCCGGCGAGGCTTACAGCTATGCTACCGGACAGAAGATGGTGCGCTATACCGAGGAGCAAATGCGCGAGCAGATTTTGGCCGACTTCAAAGGCCAGAACGTAACCCTGTTGGCCCCCTTAGTGCGCGGCCGCAAGGGCCACTACCGCGAGCTTTTCGAGCAGGTGCGCAAGCAGGGCTATACCAAAGTGCGCGTCGATGGCGAAATCAAAGACCTCGTGCCCGGCCTGCAAATTGACCGTTACAAGGTACACGATATAGAGTTGGTCATCGACCGCATCAAGGCCTCGGCCGAGCGGCAGGACCGCCTCAACGACAGCCTGCAAACGGCCCTGCGCATGGGCAACGGCCTTGTGATGGTACTGCCCCAGGGTAGCGAACAATTAGCCAGCTTCAGCAAAAACCTCATGGACCCCGCCACGGGCCTGTCGTACGAAGAGCCCTCGCCCAATACTTTTTCCTTCAATTCGCCTTACGGGGCCTGCCCCAATTGCAAGGGGCTGGGGCAGGTAAACCGGGCCGATGAAGATAAGATCATCCCCGACCGCAGCCTCAACATCAATCAGGGGGGCATAGCCGCCTTGGGCGAAGTGCGCGAAACCCTCACCTTTCAACAACTGCGCGCCTTAGCCAAAAAGTATGGCTTTAGCTTCACCACTCCCATCAAAGATATACCCGAAGAGGCGCTGAAAGTAGTACTCTATGGTGGCGACGACAGCTTTGACGGGAAGTTTAACGCCTCCGAAAACGAGCTGGTGTACAACTTAGCTCGCGAGGGCGTGGCCAATATGCTGGTGCGCTGGTACGAGGGCACTTCCTCGGAGAAAATACGCCGCTGGGCCGAAGACTTTCTCACCATCGACGACTGCCCCGTATGCCAGGGCACGCGCCTCAAGCAGGAGTCGCTCTTCTTCAAAATTGCCGAAAGAAACATAGCTGAGCTCTCCCGCATGGACCTTGGCGAGCTGCACACCTGGATGGCCGCCTTACCCGATAAGCTCAGCGATCGACAGTTGCTCATTGGCCGGGATGTAATTAAGGAAATCCGGTTCCGGCTCGACTTTCTATTGCATGTGGGCCTTGAATACCTCAGCCTCGACCGCTCGTCGCGCACCCTCTCGGGCGGCGAGTCGCAGCGCATCCGCCTCGCCACCCAGATCGGCTCCCAACTCACGGGCATCACCTACATCCTCGACGAGCCCAGCATAGGCCTGCACCAACGCGACAACCAAAAGCTGATAAAAGCCCTGCGCGAGCTTACCGACATTGGCAACACAGTGCTGGTGGTAGAGCACGACCGCGATATCATGATGGCGGCCGACTACCTCCTCGATCTGGGCCCCGGCGCCGGCAGGCATGGGGGCGAATTGGTGGCCGCCGGCAAACCCCGGGCCATTGTAGCCGAGGGCCAGACCCTCACGGCCCAATACCTGAACCGACAAAAGGATATTGTGCTGCCCGCCAGCCGCCGGCCCGGCAGCGGCCAGTTTCTGACCTTGCGGGGCGCCACCGGCAATAACCTCAAAAACGTAGCCGTGAGTATCCCTCTGGGTACGCTTTGCTGCGTGACGGGCGTATCGGGCAGCGGCAAGTCGACCCTCATCAACGAAACCCTCTACCCCATACTCCAGCAGCACTTTTACCGCAGCCTGCGCCGCCCCATGCCCTATACCGCCATCGAAGGTTTGGAGCAGGTCGATAAGGTCATCGACATCGACCAGTCGCCCATCGGGCGCACGCCCCGCTCCAACCCGGCCACCTATACGGGGGTATTCACCGACATCCGCAAGATCTTCACCGAGCTACCTGAGTCGAAAATACGGGGCTACAAGCCGGGCCGTTTCTCTTTTAACGTTAAAGGCGGGCGCTGCGAAACCTGTGAAGGCAGCGGTATGCGGGTCATTGAGATGAACTTCCTGCCCGATGTATACGTGCCCTGCGAAACCTGCTTAGGCCGCCGTTACAACCGAGAAACCCTCGAAATTCTCTACAAAGGCAAGTCCATCAACGACGTCCTTGATATGCCCGTCAGCGAAGCCGCCGCATTTTTCCAACCCATACCGGCTATCTACCGCAAGCTCAAAACCCTCAACGAGGTGGGCCTCGGCTACATCACCCTCGGGCAGCAGGCCACCACCCTGTCGGGCGGCGAGGCTCAGCGCGTAAAATTGGCCGAAGAGCTCTCCAAACGCGATACCGGCAAAACCGTCTACATCCTCGACGAGCCCACTACCGGCCTCCACTTCGAAGACATCCGCTATCTGCTGCAAGTGCTCAACAAGCTTGTAGACAAAGGCAATACCGTCATCGTCATCGAACACAACCTCGACGTCATCAAAGTAGCCGACTATCTCATCGATATGGGCCCCGAAGGCGGCAACCGCGGCGGCCATGTCGTCTGCGCCGGCGTCCCCGAGCAAGTGGCCGAATGCGCCGACAGCCATACCGGCCAATTTTTGCGGGAGGAGCTGCGCCTAAGTCTGCGAGAGGAGTAGGTTGGCTGCGGAGCCGCGTGAGGGGGTGCAGTTTACCCGGAAGAGCGTAGCGAAGACGTGGCGGTATGCGCGCCCGTCTATTCAGCCGGGTAAAACCCCAAAGGAGCGCATAAGATTTACCCGGAAGAGTGTAGCGAGGGCGGGGCGACCCCTGCCCCCCCTCAGCCAAACGCCCTTCGCCAGGGCTACCGCCCAAGGGGCCGGGGGCACGCCCTAATCTGTAACCTCCGTAAAAAAGCGCAGGCGGCGACTCCCTGAAGCCGCCGCCTGCGCATGGCCTCCGGCCTTGGCTACTTGATGCGCCCCATGACGCGCAGCTCAATGTAATCTTCGATATCCGGCGACCGGTGGCCCTGCCGCTCTGCTTCGCGGATGAAAGCCTCATCGATGCCGTGGATTTTGGCGGCTACCACCGACTCTACGTCGAGGTTGCGGATGCCGGCGTTGCGCAGGGAGCGCACGTAGGCGGCATCTACGTCGTGCATACTGAGGGCTACGGCGGCTTCGGCATCGAGGTCGCCGAGGTCGAGGGCGCGCATCGCGCCAAGGGCTTCGGGGTTTACGTCGAAGATGCGAAAGGAGACCACCTCGTCGAAATCGAGATCGCTGAAGCCCTGGCGGCGGATGCCGGCTACAAACTCGGGGGTGATGTCGTGGATTTTAGCGGCCATCACCTGCTCGTTGTCGAGCTCGCCGAGGCCCAACTGGCTGCATTGCGCTACAAAAGCCGCATCGATGCCATGAATTTTGAGGGCCATCAGTTCATCGAGGTCGTCGCCCTCTGCCAAGCCTTCGGCTACGGCGGCGGCGATGAACTCGGCATCGACGCCGTGGATTTTCATGGCCAGCACATCGTCAAAATCGAGGTTGCGATCGCGGGAGGCCTCGCGGGCTTCGCGCACAAACTCGGGGGTGATGTCGTGGATTTTGGCCGCCAGCATATCGTCGGCTGAAAGCCGGCCGAAACCCGCATTATTGAGGGCCTGGATGTATTCGGGATCAAGGCCGTGGATGGAAAAGGCCATGATGTTGTCGAGGCTGAGGTCGTCGTAGCCGGCGCGGGCATAGGCGCGCACCTGCTGGGGGGTCACCCCCGATACGTTGAATTCTATAAGGTCGGCTACCTCTAAGG
>CAYOTJ010000171.1:0-7639 GCA_964406855.1 uncultured Saprospiraceae bacterium | reverse complement strand
CTCTTGGCCTGCGCGAATAAGGGCTGCAACTTTGCCGGCTATCGCGTTGTTTTTTCCAAAAAGCATCATAACTTCGCCTAATGAAGATAGCCAACCCGCTATACGACCACGCCTTCAAGTACCTGATGTCGAATGACAAGTTGGCGCGCAAGGTGCTGTCCGTCATACTGGAAAAAGAGGTGCTCGAACTGGAGCTATCTCAGCAGGAAGTCGTCATGGAAGATGAAGAGCGCCGCTTCACGCTCTACCGCTTAGACTTTAAGGCCGTCATAGAGGACGAAACCGGCCGCCGCGAAACCGTGCTCATTGAGCTGCAAAAATCCAAGCTGCCCACCAATGTGCTGCGCTTTCGCTCTTATCTTGGCTTGGCCTACACCCAAAAAATAAAAATCAAACACCCGGAAACTCAAGTAGAGCAAGACAGCGCCCTGCCCATCATCTCTATTTATATCCTTGGCTACAACGTGGAAGACATTCCATACGTTGCCGTCAGCGTGAACCGCCGCGTCATTGACATGTCAAACAAGGAGGAATTAAACCTCCAGAGTGACTTCATTGACCTCCTCACCCATAAGACCTGCATTTTGCAGGTACGCCGCCTGCCCAAACAGCGACGCAGCCGCATTGAGCGCTTTCTTACCCTTTTCAACCAAGCCTGGGTCATGGAACAAAAATACATCCTCGATTTGCAAGAAGTACCCAAAGGCTTTGAAGATATAGCCGAATACCTACAGCGCCCGCTACAGGAGGAAGACATACGCGCAAAGCTGCGCGCAGAGGAAGAGGTTGAGGCCCTATTTGCTCAGCAAGAAGCCGAGAACGCCTACTACAAGCGAACAGCAGAGGAAGAGCGCAGGCAAAAAGAAGAGGAGCGCAGGCAAAAAGAAGAGGAGCGCAGGCAAAAAGAGGAAGAGCGCAGGCAAAAAGAACAGGCGTTGGAGCAGGCACGCGAAGCCCGAATCAAATTGGCTCGCTTGCTACTACGCTCAGGGATGGCGGTCGGAGATGTAGCCCTCGAAACCGGCCTTTCGCAGGATGAGCTAAGCAACCTGGAGTAACAAGCCTATGTGAGGGCTAAGCGTTTTCATATAGTTTGCGCCGGCTTGGTGCGGGGTATCGCCTCGGCAACGACCTCATTTGTTAAATAAATGTTAAATTTAACACCCCGTTCAACCAATTTTTAATTCCAAAAACAAGTTATTTCATAGAATATAATTCTAAATCCTGAAACATAGCCCGCCCGCTTGCCGGATAAAATTCCCTTTGCCAGTTTAAATCACCGTAAGTCATTCGGCCCCAAAATGGCTTAACTATTGATTATCAATTGTGTAACCTGTATCTTTGCCATAGATTTACATCTTAGTGTTTTAATTACACTTAGTCATTATTTGGCATAACCTCTCAATTCCTCTGGAAATGATTAAAAAACAGTATTCGAAGACCAAGCCGGTGTGCAAAGTGACGTTCAGCGTGCCGGTTGCTCAGGTGGGCGAAGGCGTTGACCTGCGCGTGCTGGGCCAATTTAACGAATGGAGCTGGGACAAAGGCCTGCGCATGCCAGCCAAAAAGGACAGCTACCAGGCTGATTTGGAACTGGCTGCCGGCCAGGCTTACGAGTTTCGCTACATGGCTAATGGCCAGGCTTGGTTCAACGACGAAGCCGCCGACGACTACACGGCTACGCCTTTCTTCAGCCACAACAGCGTGTTGGTGCTGGAAGCAGTGGCCGTAGAAGAAAAGGCTGCCCCAACTAAAAAGGCTGCTAAGGCTGCCGATGTAGCCCCGGTGGCCAAGGCCGCTGAAACCAAGGCTGCCGAGCCCAAAGCGGCTCCGGCCAAAAAAGCAGCCCCTAAGAAAGCCGACAAGCCCGCCACCGACGACCTCACCAAGATCGAAGGCGTAGGCCCCAAGATCGCCCAACTGCTGAATGCTGCCGGCATCATCACCTTTGCCGACCTCGCCAAGGCCAAGCCGGCTAAATTGCGCGAAGTACTCGACCAGGCCGGTCCGCGCTTTAAAGTACACGACCCCGCCAGCTGGGGCAAGCAGGCCAAATTGGCTGCTGCCGGCGAATGGGATACCTTAGCTACGCTTCAGGAGCAGCTCAAAGGCGGCAAATAAGCCGTAAGAAGAACAAGACCATTTGAAATACAACAAACCGGGTTTGGGCCGTTGGCCTGAGCCCGGTTTTTTTTATTTCCTCCCGGATGTTGGGCGTAACCGGGCAAATGCCTATTTTGGCGCTCACGAAAAACAAGCGCATGGCCACGGTAAAGCAATACAGCCTTTTTACAGAATTTGACATCAACCTGCTCAAAGGGGGAAAACACTTCCGCCTGTATGAAAAACTAGGCAGCCACAGCGTCCAGGTTGAGGGCGAATGGGGTTACTACTTTGCCGTATGGGCGCCCAACGCCCGGGAGGTATCGGTAGTGGGCGGCTTCAACAACTGGAAAAGGGGCGCTCACCCATTGGTATCGCGCTGGGATGGCTCGGGCGTATGGGAGGGCTTCATCCCTGGCATAGGCAAAGGCCAACTGTATAAATATGCCATTACAGCCCGCGACGGGCGCCGCTTGGAGAAGGGCGACCCCTTTGCCCGCTATTGGGAGATCCCGCCTAATACAGCTTCCATTACCTGGGACGATCACTACGAGTGGACCGATCAGGCCTGGATGGACAATCGCCGCAACATCAATGGCCTCGACAAGCCTTACTCGGTATACGAAGTACACTTGGGCGCCTGGCGCAAGCGGGCCGGCGGCGCCGAGTCGCTGAGCTATCGCGAACTGGCCGACGAGCTCACCGCCTACGTGCAGCAAACCGGCTTTACGCATGTAGAGTTTCTGCCCGTCATGGAGCACCCCTACTTCCCGAGCTGGGGGTACCAGATTACGGGCTACTTTGCGCCCACCAGCCGCTTTGGACAACCCGAGGACTTTAAATACCTCGTCGATAAACTACACCAGGCGGGTATCGGCATCCTTCTGGACTGGGTGCCCAGCCACTTCCCCAACGATGCGCATGGCTTGGCCGACTTCGACGGCACCCACCTCTACGACCATGCCGACCCCCGCCAGGGTTTTCACCCCGACTGGAAGAGCTGCATCTTCAACTATGGCCGCAACGAGGTGAGGTCGTTCCTCATTTCAAATGCCTTGTATTGGCTGCATTACTACCATATCGACGGCCTGCGCGTAGATGCCGTAGCCTCTATGCTTTACCTCGACTACAGCCGCAAGCAGGGCGAGTGGATACCCAATCAGTATGGCGGCAACGAAAATTTAGAAGCCATTTCCTTCCTCCGGGAGTTCAACGAGACCGTCTACCGGGAATACCCCGACGCCATCACCATAGCCGAAGAATCGACGGCCTGGAGCGGGGTGTCGCGACCCGTATATTCGGGCGGCTTAGGCTTTGGCCAGAAGTGGATGATGGGCTGGATGCACGACACCCTCAACTATTTTAAAAACGACCCCATCCATCGCAAATACCACCACAATGCCATCACGTTCAGCATTGTGTATGCTTTTACGGAAAACTTCATGCTGCCGCTGTCGCATGACGAAGTGGTACATGGCAAGGGGCCGCTCATCGACCGGATGCCGGGCGACAACTGGCAGCGCTTTGCCAACCTGCGCCTGCTGTACGGCTATATGTTTACGCATCCGGGCACTAAACTGCTGTTTATGGGCGGCGAGTTTGGGCAAACCAGCGAGTGGAACCTTGAGCGCGGCGTAGAATGGGGGCTGCTGGCCCACGAGCCCCACCAAAAAATGGTGGCCTGGGTATCGAAGCTCAACCGGTTCTACCGCGAGCGCACGGCCCTGCACGAGCAGCAGTTTAGCCACGAGGGTTTTGCCTGGATCGAGTTGGGCGACTGGACCAACAGTACCCTCTCTTACCTCCGTCGGGGCAAAAAAGAAGGCGACTTCTTAGTGGTTATCGCCAACTTCACGCCTGTGGTGCGCAGCGGATACCGCGTGGGCGTACCTGAAGAGGGCGTATACCGGGAGGCGCTCAACAGCGACGACCCTGCTTATGGCGGCTCGGGCGTGCGCAATGAAGGCGACTTCGCCACTGAGCCGGTCATCTGGCACAATCAGGGACACAGCCTCGTGCTGACCCTGCCGCCGCTGTCGGTAGTGGTACTCGAACGGACTGGCGCCCCGAAAAAGCCCCGTGCCAAAAAAACAGCCGCCATTGAAGCAGCCGAAACGCCGGCGCCCAAATCGGCGCCCAAGCGCAACAAGGCAAAAGCTTAGCCAACAGGGATCAATCGTTATCTTAGCAGATAGAAATCATGGCCGTCGGAAGTTTTAATACAGCTAACCAGACCTAAAAGCGATTTTTCGCTCACCCGGCGCATCGCCAGTGAAAACAATGAGTGGACTCCGGCCCGCGTAGCCCAACACCAGCAATGGATGGCTATGCAGGCCAAGACCATCTGGCGCGTTGCGCAATTGGGTTAATCTGTTGTTCTCGGCTATACCTATTTCAATAGCGCTACCCGCTGCGTCCAGCTTCCTGTTGCTGTTTGCAGCCGCACCCACAGCAGTCCGACCTGCTGGTCGTGAGCCGGCAGTGCGATATGGGTTTCGTGCTCCCCGGAGGGCATTGTTTGCGCCTGACCGTATAGCTGCCGCCCCTGGGCGTCGAATACGTCTATGCGCACCTGCTGTTGTTCGGCGAGCTGATAGCGCAGGTTAAACGCCCCGGCAATGGCAGGATTGGGGTATAGCAGCGGCGCGCCCTGCGCCGGCGCCACATCAGAAACATCGGTCATGGGCTGACAACTGTAGACAGCTTGCCAGCCAGAGGCCGAGGTATTCTGATCGGAAATAAAACGGAAGGTAAGTTCGCGCCCATTGGAGGCCGCTACCTCCCCGGGGCTATTGCTGCCCGTATAGGCGCCTATGAGCGGCGCTTCGGCGCCGGCGCCATCGTAAATCCAGAGGGTATCGTAGCCGCTTTCGAGCTGAAAACTCGTAAACGACACCACCAATGCGCCGGCGTCGGCAGGGGCCAGGGTAAAAGTTATATTCTCGTTGTGGTAGTAATTCCAGGCCGGGCCTCCACTGTCGTAGAGCGTATCAGCGCAGAGCGGCTGTATGGCGCAACTGCTGAAATGGTCGCGCAGCAGATTCCACAGATCGTCGTAGCCGGCGTCGTAGCCCAAGGCCCAGATGCCTATGCCCGCCAGCCCGCGCTGCTGCGCCATCTGATAGCGCCGCCCCAGGGTATGTGGCGAGTTGATGAAACACTGCCGCCAGGCCCCGCCGCTGGAATACACAAAATAATTAGACATGCTGGGCTCGTGGTAGCGCGGGTTGATGTAAGTAGCGCTGTTGTCGCGCACCGCCTTGTACGTGCGCGACGAATGGAAAGCGCCCGTAGTAGCCGCAGGCGCCTGGTCGCTTACCGTCTCCCATTCGCGGCCGTAGTAGGGTACGCCCAGCAGCATCTTCTCGCGGGGCACGCCGGCGTTCAGGTAGTACGCGATGGACCGGGAGTGGTTGCGGTCGTAGCCGGCCGTAAAGCTGTACAGCGGGTCGGTGGGGCCGGCCTGGTTGCTGCCGCTCCAGTAATAATCGTAGCCCATGATGATAAACAGATCGACGTAGGGCGTCATGGCCGCTACGTTGAACACCGCGCTCCAGTCTACGGCAGGCAGCGCTACGGATAGCTCAGCCTCCGGCATGGCGGCGTGCAACTGCGTGCCCAGCGCCATGATAAAAGCGGTCAGATTGGCGCTCTGCGCGGCCGGCACCGCCTCAAAGTCGATGTTGACGCCATGCGCGCCCCGTTGTTGCACCAGCGTGATGAGGTTGGTGATGAGGGTTTGCTGAGCCGCAGGGCTGGCGAAAAAAGTGGCGTGGTTGCTGAACAAAGTGGCGCATAGATGCACCTTTGTACCATGTGCCAGCGCGGCGTCTACTACTGCCGCCGAGGCCCAGCTATAGGTATTGAGCGCCATACCGGTATTGGCGTTCACCTCATAGGCGAAGTAGGTCAGGTCGCTGAGCAGATTCCAGTCGTACTGGTTTTCCAGACCGTTGCTCCAGTAGGGATGCCAGCCGAACACGCGCTTTTGCAACTGGCAGGTATCGGTGAGCGGCGAACGCATAATCGGCTCTTTTCCGGCCACTTCAAGTTCATTTAAAGCCTGCCAGCCCTCGGGGCTTATGCCCAATTGCCTGTGGTATTCTAATTGCTCCTGATGGATAGAAACGGCCGGTTGCTGAGCGGCTAAGGCCAGCGCATACGCCAGGGCCAGGGCCGTAAAGGCAGAGCGGATCGTCATGGCTTTTTTGTTTTGGGCAGTAAATATATCAAAATATCAATAGACTTAACACTCCGCTTAGACGAAATCCCATTTGTTTTCGTATATATAGTTCTCTTTTTTCACTTAACCTCCATTCATGAAAAATCAGGTACTTTGTTTTGCTGCGTCTCTTATGTTCAGCGTTGGCGGCTGGGCTCAGTCCCGGATCAACATTACCTTTAGCGCCACAGAAGGCATTGCGCCACAGGCCATCCTTCACTACCCCAATGGAACGCAAAAGTTGATCAACCAGGCGGGCCTCGTCGACTTGCCCCAGAAAGGGCAATACCGGCTGTCGGCTGTACCCAAACGCAAAGCGAACCCCATTGCCGACGAGCTTTACAGCTTTAAAGACATCGTTATCCATACCACCGGGGCAGACAGCACCTATCAGGCGCGGGGCGTTTACAGCCGGCATCAGAGCACCGGCATGCTCTTTGTGCCCAACCGGGCCAACGAAATTTTAGGCTTCCACTGGCAAGACCTGCAAAACGGCAATGCCGAGCCCCAGGTAAAAATAACCACCCCCACCGAGGTACTGCTGTTGGCGGCCGACACCCTTGGCAACCTCTGGTATTGGGATAACGAATCGCTCAACAAAATCAACTTTGGCGACGTAGCCACGGGCCAGGCCCGAATAGCCCTCAAAGCGCCAGTACCCGTAGCTTACAACGCCCTCTTCAACAGCAATGCCATGCGCATCGATCGCCTCAACCGGCTGTGGATGTCGTTGAGCGTTGAGAACAAAGTTGTGGTGATCGACCTCGCCAAGATAAGCAATGGCAAAGCGGTAGAGCCTGTAACTACGCTCCAGCTTGAACTGTCGCCTTCCGATCTGGCCCTTAGCGCCGATCTGTCGCAGTTGGCCCTCAGCACCGTCGGCGGCTTTGCCGTTTATGAGCTGCCCAAGCCCCTTCCCGCAGGCGTTGTGGGCCTGTCGCCACGCACCCGGTCTATTGAAATCGGCAGTTTTGCCGCCGTCGATTTTGATGCCAACGGGCGCCTGTGGGCCTCCAGCCAAAATGGCGGCCTTTTTAGCTTTTCTCCCCGTACATTGAGCGCAGGAGAGATTCGCACCGGCCAGGAAGATCAGGAAATCGGCACTCCCGACTACATTTACTGGGGTATCCTCTTCGACAACAGCAACAAACTCTGGGCCATGCCCCGCTGGGAAGACGGCAGCGGCATTGACCTGTTTGACCCCCAAAAAGTGAGCAACAGCGAGCCTGAGCAGCGCTACTCCTTTGCCCGGAATGTAGAGCATGGCAAATTTGTGCTTGTCATGCCCAGAAGGTAGGCGCATCAGGCCGGGCC
>CAYOTJ010000170.1:7290-7641 GCA_964406855.1 uncultured Saprospiraceae bacterium | reverse complement strand
CCTTAATACCCTTAAAACCCTTAATACCCTTAATACCTTAAAACCCTAATACCCCCCCCCGGGCGCAGCCCCAGCAAAACGCCTTATTGTCCGGACCAGGGGGTGCAGCGGTATGGCTGCGCGCGCGGCCGACCCCAAGGGAGGTTGCGCGCGCAGCCATAAGAGCGGAACACCCGGCGCCGCCCGTGGCGCTAAAAGCAGTAGATGCCATGCGGCGGGGCCCCTAAAAAAATCTTACTTAACTTGCAGGCTATTGGTTTTTGCTATTTTTGTGCGGATCATTCAGGGGAGAATAGCTTCATGCGTTATTTTATTCAACTGGCTTACAACGGAACTGCTTATTGCGGCTGG
>CAYOTJ010000170.1:0-7280 GCA_964406855.1 uncultured Saprospiraceae bacterium | reverse complement strand
AGCGCGTATGTTGCGCATTTTGATTTTGAAGGGGCGTTTCCGGAGGGGTTTTTGCGGCGGATGAACAAGTTTTTGCCCGCAGATGTGGCCATCCGATCCATTTTTCCGGTACGGCCCGATGCGCATGCCCGTTTTGATGCGCATTACCGGGCTTACCGCTATCACCTGGCGTTGCAGAAAGACCCCTTTCGCACCAAGACGGCTTTTTTTTACCCTTTTGCCGATCGCCTCAACCCCGCGCTGATGCAGGAGGCGGCGCAGTTGCTGCTGGGGTATGAAGATTTTTTGCCTTTTTGTAAAACGGGCTCCGACGCCAAAACGATGAAGTGCCGGCTATACCGCTCGGAATGGGTGTTTGGGGAGGAAGAGATGGTCTACCATGTAGCGGCCAACCGCTTTTTGCGGGGTATGGTGCGCCTCATTGTGGGCATGAGCCTATCGGTGGGCTGCGGCCAGTTGGGTCTTGCGCAAGTGCGCGAAGCCCTCGACCGACAGCAGCCCTTGCCGAAGAGCGTAAGCGTGGATCCTGAGGGGTTGTTTTTGTGCGAGATACGCTACCCCGAGGATATTCGCCTGCCCTGACGGGTTTACTTCAGGGTAGCTGCGTATCGCTCGGCTACCTTATTCCAGTCTATCACATTCCAGAAGGCCGTGATGTAATCGGGGCGGCGGTTCTGATATTTGAGGTAGTAGGCGTGCTCCCATACGTCGAGGCCCAGCAGCGGCGTGCCGGTTTGCTTCACTAAGCGGCCCATGAGGGGATTGTCCTGGTTGGGGGTTGAACTGATGAAGAGTTTGCCGCGTTTATCTACGGAGAGCCAGGCCCAGCCGGAGCCGAATCGGCTTTTGGCCTCACTGTTGAAGGCTTCCTTGAATTTGTCGAAGGAGCCAAAGGTAGCGTTGATGGCTGCGGCTAAAGCGCCGCCGGGCGCGCCGCCGCCTTTGGGGCTGAGGCTTTCCCAAAATAGCGTGTGGTTGTAGTGGCCGCCGCCATTGTTGCGTACAGCGGGGTACTTAGCCGTAACCTTGGCCATTATTTCGCCCAGTTCCATGGTGGCAAAGGGCGTGTCTTTGATGGCATTGTTGAGGTTGGTCACATAGGCATTATGGTGCTTGCCGTGGTGAATCTCCATGGTCATCTTGTCGATGTGGGGCTCCAGCGCTTCGGCAGGGTAGGGTAGGGCCGGGAGTGTGAAATCGCCGGTGCGGGCGGTTTCGGCTTCGATGGCGGCCTCGGCGCCCATCGCTTTGAGGGGATTGAGCCAGCCGGCTATGCCTACAAGGCCTGCTGCGCGCAGAAAATCTCTTTTGTTCATGATAAAAATCTTTTTTATAGATGATGGTGATGTTGAATCCGATATTGAACTAACGAGTATTTTTGCCCGATCGTTCAATAGCGATCATCGCTAAGGTAACAATTTCTAAAAGGTTATGGCAAACAATATAGTAGAACTGAAGGTAGATGGCATGGACTGCAACAACTGCGCCATGAGCATCGCTAAGTTTCTGGAACGCAAAGGCGTAGATGATGTTTTTGTGAGTTTTCAGACCAAAGAGGTTCGTTTTCAGCGCAATGACGATATACTCTCCGTGGAAGAGGCCGTGAGCGGCATCCAGAAGTTGGGCTATGTGGTAGTCGACGACGGCCAGCCTAAAGTATGGTGGACGCTGGAGCGAAAGCTTTTGTTTTGCGCCATCTTCACGGCCCCGCTCTTGCTGGGCCACTTGCTGATGTCGCTTGGGCTTCACATAGGCCTGATGCACAATGGCTGGGCGCAATTGGCGCTGGCGCTGCCGGTATTTGTGGTGGGCAGCCTGCACTTTGGGCGCAGCGCCATCAGCAGCATCCGGGGCGGCGTGCCCAATATGGACGTGCTCATTTTTACAGGCAGCACGGCCGCCTTTGTATACAGCCTGATCGGGCTGGGGCTCAATAACCCCGATTACTTCTTCTTTGAAACAGCCGCTACCATCATTACTTTGGTATTGGTGGGCAACTGGCTGGAGCACCGGGCCGTAGAACAAACCACTACCGCCATAGGCGAGCTGACGGCCTTGCAGGCGCCGGTGGCGCGCCGGCTGTTGCCCTCAGGAGCCTTGGTGAGCATTCCGGCCGACCAATTGGAGAAGGGCAATGTGGTGGTGGTCAATGAAGGCGACAAAATACCCGCCGATGGCCGGATTGTCTTTGGCCAGGGCGCCGTAGATGAGTCGATGCTGACCGGCGAAAGCCTGCCCGTAGATAAAAAAGAAGGCGATCCGGTGATCGGCGCCAGCTTGCTGGCATCCGGCAGCATCAGGGTGGAAGTAACGGCTACGGGCCGCGACTCGGTGCTCAGCCAGATGATAGAACTCGTAAAAACAGCCCAGCAGGACAAAGCGCCCATTCAGCGGTTGGCCGACCGCATCAGCGCCATATTTGTGCCCGTGGTCATCGGCATTTCACTACTCACGCTGGCTGTGGGGTACTGGGCCTTTGGGCTGGCTTTCTCCCAGGCCCTCCTGAATGCCATTGCCGTGCTGGTCATCTCTTGCCCCTGCGCTATGGGGCTCGCTACGCCTACCGCAGTGATGGTGGGCGTAGGCCGACTGGCCCGGCAGGGCGTGCTCATCAAAGGCGGGCAAACGGTAGAGGCTTTTGCCCGGATCAAAAATCTGGTATTCGACAAAACGGGCACCCTCACCACGGGGCATTTTACCGTTGGGGAGGTATTGTACCCGACAGCCGATGCGGCGCTGGCCAATGCGCTGCTCTATGAGATGGAACTGCGCTCCAGCCACCCCATCGCCAAGGCCATTGTAGCCCACCTGGGCGCCGATGCGGCCCGCCAGGAGGTAAAATTGCTGGAAGTAAAAGAAGAAAAAGGGAGTGGCATGACGGCCCTCGATGCAGATGGTAATGCTTACCGACTGGGATCGGCCCGGGTTTTACCCCAGGGTATGGATGCCCCGGCCGGAGAGGTATACCTGTTGCGCAACCAGGCGTTGCTGGCCGTAGTGCGCCTCAGCGACGAGCTGAAGCCGGAAGCGGCCGAAGCGCTGAGCGCCCTCAAAGCACAGGGCCTGCACCCCATTGTGCTGAGCGGCGATAGCGTAGAAAAAACCCGCGATACGGCCGGCGCCTTAGGCATAAGCGAGTACTACGGCGCGCAATTGCCGGCCGATAAGCTCAACCGCATTGGCGCCCTGAGCAGCCAGGCGCCTACCGCTATGGTGGGCGACGGCATCAACGATGCGCCGGCATTGGCCCGCGCTACGCTGGGCATTTCACTGAGCAACGCCAGCCAGGCCGCCATACAGTCGGCGCAAGTGGTACTGCTGAATGGCAAACTCGAAGCCCTGCCAAAGGCAGTGGGTATTGCCCGCGCTACCGTACTAACCATTAAACAAAACCTGTTCTGGGCGTTTATATACAATGTAGTGGCCATACCCGTGGCTGCTGTAGGCTTGCTCAACCCGATGTGGGGGGCGTTGTTTATGGCTTTTTCAGATGTGGTGGTCATTGGCAACTCCATCCGGCTGAAGTACAAACGCATCGCTACGACGCAACCAACGAGATGACCAAACCGCAACCGCAAAAAACCAATGAAAAAAACTTTCCTCTGGCTTGGCCTGGGTCTGGTAGCCCTCGTGCTGGGCGCCTGTGAAGAAGAGTTTACGCCCGAAGCGGGCCCCCCCGTAGACGATCTGGTGGTGGAAGGCTACATTGAAGCCGGCGACGAACCCCGGCCGGCCATCGTCTTTCTAACGCGTAGTTTTCCTTTTTTTAGTCAGCTTACAGCCGAACAGTTGGCCAACGCTTTTGTACGCGGCGCAGAAGTATCGGTATCCGATGGCGCGCGCTCGGTACCGCTAACGGAGATATGCCTCAACGACCTCCCCGACGACCTGCGGCAGCAGGTAGCCGGCTTATTGGGCTTCGATCCGGATAGCCTTCAGTTTAACGTTTGCGCTTACGCCGATGTGCTGAATCAAATGCCCGGAGAAGAAGGAAAAACTTACACCCTTTCCATCAATGCCGACGGCCGGCAACTGAGCGCCGTAACGACCATCCCGGCCCGCGCACGCGTCGATAGCGTGTTTTTTGTAGCCCCGCCCGGCGAACCCAACGATACCCTCGCCCAATGCCGGGTAATATTGGAAGATACCCGGGCTGTGGCCGATTTTTACCGCTACTTTACAGCAACGGAAGGGCGGCCGCTGCAAGCGCCCTTTGGCTCTGTTACCGACGATCGCCTCTTCGACGGGCAGCGCTTTGAGTTTCCCCTGCCCAAGGCCGAACCCCGGGGCGCCGACTTTAACTTTGAAACCTTTGGCCTCTATCGCCGGGGAGATACCGTCACCATCAAATTGGCCAATATAGACCGCGACCACTTCAACTTTTGGAATACCCTGGAGTTTAATACCGCCAATCAGGGGCCTTTCTCCAGTTATACCCGCGTCGATCACAATATTCAAGGTGGCTTAGGCATCTGGGGCGGCCTCAATGCAAGCTATTTCAATCTCGTAGTTCCGGAGTAAAGCCATAGCTTTGCTGCCCAATCTCATTTTACTATGGCAAAGAAACCAACTGTTCAGACCAAAAACATCGTCATCCGCGTAGGCCTCGACGAAGACAACATGCCCGTAGAAATGCAATGGCAAGCCGAAGGCAGCCCTGCGCGCGCTACCAAAGCTATGCTGCTGTCGCTCTTCGATGCCGAGAACAAAGAAACGATGAAAATAGACCTTTGGACCTTAGATATGCAGGTTGTGGAGATGGACCACCTCGTGTTCAATACCTTGCGGGGGTTGGCCGATACCTATTTTAAAGCCACCCAAAATCAGGCACTTGCAGTTGATTTTCAGCGATTTGTGCAATATTTTGGCGAAAAAACAGAGATAATTAAATAGCCTATGCCGGGGTTCGTCAGATTCAGACAGGCGCTTGCCGCGCTATTCTTGTTGGGGTGCAGCCACCTGGGCGCCCAGTCTTTGCAATGGGAATGGCTTGTGCCTAAAACCCATGATTTTGGAAATATCCCCAGGCATCAGGAGGCCACATACACATTTGAATACCGCAATACGGGCTCCGAGCCTCTGTACATCGATAATGTGCGCACTTCCTGCGGCTGTACTGCCCCCGATTGGGAAGAAAAGCCCATACCCCCCGGCGAAACCGGTAAAATCAACATTATCTACGATGCCGCAGACATCGGATACTTCATCAAAAGTATTAAAGTGTATTTTCATGGTCGCCGTAAAGCCGATAAGCTTTACATTGAAGGCGATGTGGTGAATTGAAATTGGCATCGTACTTATGCCCGTTTTGTCAACTTATTTTTTAACTTTGTCACCATGCCCTGGCACTTGCATTTGATAACTGTATTTTAACATATACCTTTGAGCTACACACAAGGGGAACGGTTGTCAGGGGCCTTCTTCTATTAGTTGGCTCCTGGCAATTCATTTCGAGCTTATGGTCCTGGTTTTATTACAAGAACTGGCCATCATCATCAACCGCACTAAGCTTAAAGGCCTGCGCGAAATTGATTTCCCTTTTTCCGATCGGTCCGAATTAGCCAAACTTTATCAGTTTATCAGCGATAATGCCCTGTTCTCAGAGACAGAGCTGCTTCAGGCATTGCATGTAGACAACCGCAAGTTTCATAAACTGAGCGCAGCCCTCAGCGAGCGCCTTATGGGCAGCCTCTTCCTCATTGATCTGAAACAATCTTCTTATACCGACCGGCAGCGGGCTTATTATGAGTGCTACAAAGACTGGGCCGCAGCGAAAATCCTCCAGGGCAAAAATGCCCGCCGATCCGCCGTGCTCATCAGCGAGCGCATCCTTCGCCAGGCCATTCGGTACGAATTTACCGAACTTAGCATCGACATCGCCCGCTTTCTGCGCATGCACTACGGCGCCATACAACTCGATCCCGATAAATATCACCGCTATGCCCAAATGGCTGCTCAGTTCAACGAGCTCTACGCCGTGGAAGAACGTATAGAGTCGGCCTACGTACACCTCGTACAACAGTTTTTAACCCGTCAGGCCATGGGTAAGGAACTGTCCGATCTGGCTCGGGCCCAGTTCAACGATATCGAACCGCTGTTATCCACATATCATTCTCATAATGCCCATCTCTACGGCCGCCTCATAGAGATGATGATTTATACCTCTATCGACCAAAACGAGCGCGTACTTCCCGTTTGCGACAACCTCATCGCATTTTTCTCTGCCAAAGGCTACATCGCATCGGTACCCCTCCTGGCCGCCTACTATCAAAAAATGGAATCCCTGCTCGAACTGCGCCGCTACGACGAACAGGACATGGGCATCGAAAAATGCTTCGAACTGCTCGAAGAAGGCTCTTTCAATTGGTTCAAATACCAGGAAACTTACCTCATCCTGTTGTTGCACACCCAGCGATATGCTGAAGCTCATTCCATTTTTGGTCGGGCTGTGGCCCACAAAAAGTTCCCTTACCAGCCCGAGGCGCTGCGCGAGTACTGGCGCATCCTGGAAGCTTACCTACATTTTCTGATGGAAACCGGCCAATTGCCCGCCGACCCCCATAAGCCGCTTCCTCCCTTCAAACTCGGTCGTTTCCTCAACGAAACCCCCATCTACGCCAAAGACCGCAGGGGCATCAACATCAGCATTCTTATCATCCAGTTGCTTTTCCTCATCGTACAGCGAAAATATAGCCAGGCCGTCGATAAAGTTGATGCCATTCAGCGTTACGTCGATAAATACCTGCGCCAGCCCGAAACCAAACGCGCTTACCTGTTTATCAAAGCCTTACTGGCCCTTCCGCTTTATCATTTCGATCGAAAAGCCGTAATGGCAAAAACAGACAGATACATCAGTGAGCTGAAAGAACACCACGCCAAAGGGGCTATAGTGCAATCCCATCTCATTGAAATACTGCCCTTTGAACACCAATGGGAACTCCTCGCCAGCCAGTTGCCCAATCGCTTGTGATTATTTTTTACTATGTCACGTTTTTTAATTTTTTGTGATAAATAACCCCTTGGTTAGCCTACCTTTGTCGTATCAATCTCGCCTTTATAAGATTTAAGTATTCTCCCAATAACTGTTGTATAGTTCTTCGCCTTACGGGCATTCCTGCGCTGAGCGTAAACGGAGTAGCCAATTTAGTTATGTAATTTTTTGCCGGCCTAACCCCCGGTTTTTTGACTCAAACGATAAACACAGATCACATGAATTATTTTACCCCGGTTCGCTGCAAGGGCGAAGTATGTATTTTACCCATTTGTCCATCCCTTTCGTT
>CAYOTJ010000169.1:0-7647 GCA_964406855.1 uncultured Saprospiraceae bacterium | reverse complement strand
GGTTTGAGCTGTACAATACGACCTCCGAGGCCATCGACCTTGGCGGTTATTTTCTCTCCGACAAGGCCGATAACCCCGCCAAGTATGAAATCCCAGAGGGCGTTATCCTGCCCGCTAACGGCTATCTCGTATTCTGGGCTGATGAAGACGGCTCGGAAGGCCCGCTGCACGCCAATTTCAAACTCTCTACGGGGGGCGAACTCATCACCCTGTATTCGCCGGCATTGGAACTGGTAGACTCCGTGGAATTTGGCGCCCAGCAAACCGACGTCAGCTATGCCCGATCGCCCAATGGCGCCGGGCCATTTGTATTCCAGGCCGCTACCTTTGGCGCCAACAACGACATTACGGCCACCGAAGACCAGCCCATAGCAGAATCGGCTCTATCCCTGGCTCCTAATCCTGCCCGCGATGCCGTATACGTGAACCTTAAAGGACTGACAGGCGGCCATTGGCCCCTCGTCGTATACGATGTCAATGGCCGCCGGATGCACCAGCAGACTATAAACGGCCAACGCACAATAATTTATACCTCTGGATGGGCAAATGGCGTTTATGTCATATCTTACGGCCCATATACACAAAAGCTGATTGTTAATCACTAACACGGCCGGGCGGCGGGTATTTGGTTTTCCCTGTACCAGATGCCCGCCGTTTTTAAGGTAATACTATGCCATTCTACAAAAAGCTGTCTGCTGATAACGATGCAGGCAAGCGCACCATCAATAAGCTGCTTGAGCTGCGCAAAGCGCTGGATGAAATCCCGGAGCGTAGCCAAAACAGCAATCTGTTGCTGGCTACCTGGAACATCCGGGAGTTTGACTCTACCAAATACGGCGACCGCACCGAAGAGTCGTACTACTACATCGCTGAAATCATCGACCGCTTTGATATTATAGCCGTGCAGGAAGTGAGGGAAGACCTCAGGGCCCTCGACAAGCTGATGGATATCCTCGGCGGCAACTGGCAGCGGGTGTTTACCGACATCACAGAAGGTACCGCCGGCAACGGCGAGCGCATGGCTTTCCTCTTTGATACCCGCAAAGTGAAGTTTTCCGGCCTGATGGGGCAGGTGGTGCTACCGCCCATCATCAGCAAAGATGCCAACGGGAAACGCATTACCATACCCCCCGAACAACTGGCACGTACTCCGTTGATGTGCGGCTTTCGGGCCGGTTGGACAGACTTTATCCTCACTACCGTACACATCTACTATGGCTCCGACAAGGCCGACGACCCGCGCCGTGTAGAGGAAATCAGCCAGTTAGCCAACTTCCTGTCGAAGCGCGCCGACGAGCCTACCGCCTGGTCGAAAAACTGGCTGTTGCTGGGCGACTTCAACATCTACGACCCCGGCGACGTAACCATGCAGGCCATAGTCAAAGCGGGCTTTGTAGTGCCCAAAGAACTACAGCGCCTGCCTTCCAACATCGGGCGCAACAAGTTTTACGATCAGATTGCCTTCAAGGTGCGCCCCGATCGCTTTGCCACCCGCTCAAAGGCGGGGGTCTTCAACTTCTTTGATTTTGTTTTCAAAGACGACGAAGAGGCCGTCTACGTCGCAGAAATGGGCGAAGGTTATCAGGTTACCAAACAGGGGGAAGCCCGTACAGACGCCGAAAAAAAACGTTATTACCGCGACTGGCGCACCTTCCAGATATCAGATCACCTCCCCATGTGGGTGGAGCTCCAGATTGATTATTCCGATGATTATCTCGAACGAAAATTAAACCCTCCGGCCTGATCCGGCGGCTGTTTTCATCAAACCAACCCACGCTATGACTATCCTAAGCATTGTTATTGGCCTTGTCTTTGTGCTGCTGTTGCTCAGTTTGCTGGCCACCACCATCATGGAGTTGATAGCTTCTTTTTTTCACCTGCGGGGGCGCAACCTTTTGGAAGCGCTGCGCAATATGCTGGCCCGCTCAGATGCCAGCGAAACCATACTCAACGACTTTAAGAGCAACTCGCTTTATCGCCAGTTGGCCCAGCGCTATGGCCGCAACGGCAATAGCCACCAACCGCCGTCTTACATCACGGCCGATACTTTTCAGAGTATCCTTTTCGACATCATTCTCAAAGGGGAGGGCTTAGACAAACTCCAAGCCCAAATCAACGAGCTGCCCGACGACGATCTCCGCAATGTGCTCAACCAGCTCCTGCGCGACGCCGACTACCAGCTCGAAGGCTTCAAAACGCATATTGAAGACTGGTACAACAACGTCATGGACCGCGCCTCGGGCTGGTACAAACGCTATACCCAGAAAATACTCATTGGCGTGGGCATGGTCATTGCGGTGGTGTTCAACGCCGACACCTTAGGCATTTATTCCCAGCTCAAGGCCGACCCCGAGAAACTGCAAACCATAGTAGCCTTAGCCGAGCAGTTTGCCGAGAATGGCGACGGCACGGTGTATCGGTCTAATACCCAGGATTTTGCCGCCAATGCCGAAGCGTTAAATGCTTTGTTGGCCGACCAGATCAGCGCCGTGAGCTCTCCGTTGGGGTTGGGATGGGATGCCGACGACCTGAACTTTGCCCAATATACGACCTACGACTGGGTAACGAAGATACTGGGCTTTCTTGTCACGGCCTTAGGCATCTCGCTTGGCGCACCTTTTTGGTTTGACCTGCTGAGGAAGATTGTCAACATCCGTTCCAGCGGCGTCAAGCCGTAGTATAACCAGATATTTACTGGCGGGCTGCGGCCAGCGGATTGGGCTGGCCCAGCACGTTCAGAGCCCTGCGCACTATGTCGTCTTCTTTGTTGAGAATGGTGTAATAGACTTCATCGTTGAAGAGCTGTCGGCCCAGCGTAGCTTTAATTTCTAAGCTGAGGCGATTGCGCAGACGGGCGTCTATGGTCGATTCGGCTTTTTTAAACCCCCTGTTGCGGGCATAAGCGATGAAACGGCCGAGCATAGCCTCATCCACGCGGTACTGCTCGGCAAACCGTTGGCTGTTATAGCGACGCTTCAGCTCGGGATGTTCTTCTATGTGGCGGAAAACAAAATTGGGCAAAAACTGCCGGAGCTCAGAAGCGACACTGCTGTAAAGATTGGTATCTAAAGGCACAATGATGTCGGGGATAATCCCGCCGCCACCGTACACTACATGCCCGCCGGCCGTGTAAAAGCGGGTTGTATCCAATACAGGCGCTTTTTCGCCTTCGGCAAGCTCTCCTGAGGCAAAGCGCTCATCGAGTTCCTGCTCATAAGAGGCGGCGTTTTCGTAGGGCTTCTGGATGGAGCGTCCGGAGGGCGTATAGTACCGGGCTACGGTAAGCCGCAGGGCAGACCCATCGCGTAGGGGGTATTGCTCCTGTACCAACCCCTTGCCAAAAGAGCGCCGCCCGATGATGACGCCCCGGTCGTGATCCTGAATGGCGCCGGCCATGATTTCGCTGGCTGAGGCCGAGCCCTCGTCGATGAGCACCACAACATCCTTGATGTCGTAGAAAGAACGCCCTGTCGTCTTGTATTCCGTGCGGGCCACCGAGCGCCCTTCGGTATACACCAGCAGTTTGTCTTTTTCGTTAAACAACTGGCTCAACATATTCGCAGCCTGCTGGAGGTAGCCTCCGGGATTGTGGCGCAAGTCCAGCACCAAATCTTCCATACCGCGGGTTTCGACCAACTTTTCTAAGGCCTGCACAAACTCGTCGTAGGTATTGGCGCTGAAGCGGTTGATTTTGATGTAGCCAATTTTATCGTTGAGCATGTATGACACATCCACGCTGTTCATGGGTATTTTATCGCGGGTAATGGTAAACTTTAGCAGTTCTTTGACCCCGTTGCGTTTCACGCCTATGGTTACCTGAGTGCCGCCGGCGCCGCGCAGGAGATTGGTGATGTCGTGGTTTGAGCGCTTGTTGCCCGCTACGGCAGAGTCGCCGATCATCACGATCTTATCGCCAGCCATGACGCCGGCAGAAGCCGCCGGCCCGCCCGCCAAAGGCGTCACCACTACGATGGTGTCTTCCAGCATCATAAATTCCACTCCGATGCCGTCAAAGTTGCCTTCCAACTGCTCTGTAACTTCTTTGATTTCTTCGGCGGGGATATAGTTAGAATGGGGATCCAACTCGCCCAGCATACTTTCAATGGCCTTTCGGATGAGCCGCTCCCGGTCTACGTCATCTACGTACTTGGCTTCGATGTATCGAATGAGTTCTTCTATGCGCCCTTGTGAGCCTGCATTTTCGGAAGATTCTATGGGCTGAACCATCACCGCCGGGGCCGCCGATTGGAGGCGCATACCTACCAACATCCCCGCCACCAATACCGAGGCAAGCAGCAATGGCAGCCACACCTGTATTTTTTGTTTCCAGCCTCCAACGGGCTGCTGATCACCCACCATTGCGCACGCCTTTTATGATTAGCAAAAACTTCGTAATAATACACCAGATCGCATATATTGTTGAAAAAATGCGATTTAGGTTGCGCCCCCCTTCAGCGGCCATACCGGCCGGGCTATAACGGGCTCGCAAAATTATTACAAATTTACAAAAAAAACTGGCATAATTTTAATGATTTTACAGCGTTAATCCTATCTTTACCCAAATTTATTAAGTTTATGAATAAGGTCAAGGAGATCGATCGCCTCGACAAACAGATTCTCTCCATACTCATGAGAAATGCCAAGAAGGCATACACAGAGATCGCCCAGCAGCTATTTGTATCGGGCGGAACCATCCACGTGCGCATGAAAAAAATGGAAGAGGCCGGTATCGTCAAGAGTTACAGCCTCGAAATTGACCACGAAAAATTAGGCTACGACGTCAGCGCTTTTCTGGGCATTTATCTCGACAAAAGCTCCCTCTACGACGATGTAGCCAAGCAATTGGAAGAAATCCCCGAGATCGTATCCGCCCATTACACCACCGGCCTCTACAACATTTTTGCCCGCATCATCTGCCGCGATACCAACCACCTCCGCGATGTGCTACACGACAAAATTCAAAAAATTCAGGGCATACAACGCACAGAAACCTTCATCAGCCTGCAGGAAAGCATCAACCGGCCAGTCCATATCTTAGACGACGAAGACGAAGAATACGAGTAAGCGATTTCCGCCTGCGCCCGGCCTGCCGTAAATTCCACTTGCCGGTTTCGCACCAATGCGCTATCTTTGCCCCTGTGCGGCCCGATGCCGCCATTCCCATCCGATTTTAGTAGCAACTCAGCAACAGCCATTCTGGCGCTCCCACCCCCCCGCCAGGCCTGTTCTTATGTCCATTTGCCCGCTGTGTTATCCCACCCTTTGCCAACTGCTTTTACGTTTAAAACCATAGTTGTATGACCATTCGTTGGCCTCTGATTACGTTGTTTCTGGCGAGCTGTGCCTCCTTTGTTTACAGCCGGCCCGACTCGCTGCCCGCCGCAGCCTGCGATGCGCCCTACGCCCTCTACTTGGGCGACGACGCCCCCATAGCCGGCGTTACCCTCGTCGCCGATGGCGACTTCCTCTACATTGGCGGCGCTCGACGCCAACAAGGCTTAGTCGTCAAAACCACCCTACAAGGCGACCTCGTCTGGCAAACAGCCCTCATGCCCGCCGAAGACGGCGCCTCCGAGATCAACGACCTCCGGCTCGACAGCGAGGGTATGCTCATCGGTTGCGGCATCGCCAGGCCCGGAGGGCTACTCACGGGCTTTGCCTTTCGCATCGACCCAGCCAATGGGCAACTGCTATGGTCGCGCCGTTATACGGGCGCCGACGGGGCCGGCATCTACCCCGTTGATATTTATGAGATTGCACCCGGCGGCAACTATATGCTGCTGGGCGGCGCCAACGATAACCCCGCACCGGGTTTTGGCTGCGACGCCATGCTTTACGCCATCAATCGCCAAAATGGCGCCATTGCCGCCCCTTCCCTGCACTATAACCTGGGCTCCTGCGAAAACTTCTCTGCCGCCATCTATGAAAACGGCATCTTCTACGCCACCGGCCGCTACAACTTCGCCGATAGCGGCCTCGACCGCATGAGGCCGCCCATCACGGCTTTCGACCCCACCGGTACCCCCATTTGGTCGAGGTTATACCTCACCGACATCAACCTCAGCGCCCGCCTCTATGGCAGCGACATCGTAAGGCAGGGCAACCAACTCCTCATCCTCATTCAGGGCGATGCCCAAGGCGTCGAAAGCGCCACCGCCAACCTGTGGCTGCTACAAGCCAACCTCGCCGGTTCGGCCATGTGGGCCAAGCGCTTGGCCTACCCCGAGGTTGTCAGCGCCCGCGAACTCATACCCGTTCCAGGCGGATTCTTCATCCTGGCCGAGGCCGCCGGCAGTCAAAGCCTATACCTCACCCGCACCGACGCCAATGGCGCCCCCCTCTGGACGCGCCGCCTGCCGGGCCTGAGCACCGCTGCGCCCTTCGGCGACGAGGCCGTTTGGAACCAGGATCATCTGTACCTCACCGCCGCAGAGTCGGAGCGCCTCGTACTCCACCGCCTCGACGCCGACGGCAATCTGCCCACCAACTGCGTGACGCCCCTGCCCGCCGATGTAACGGCCGAAGACCTGCTGTCGGTATACGACGGCTTCCACCAACTCACCCTCTACAACGCCCCTACCCTCTCCGGCCCGGAATTCAGCCAAGCTGAGCTCGCCTTGCAATGGCTGCCCCAAAGCTGTAGCCCGCCCTGTGGCGATGAAATCTGCGGCAACGACATCGACGACGACGGCGATGGCCTCACCGACTGCGCCGACCCCGACCTCCAGGCCGACTGCTGCTGCGCACCGCTGCCTACCCTCAATCTCGGCCCTGATACCACCCTCTGCGAGGGCCAGTCGCTGACCCTCTCCGTCAGCGCCGGCTTCAGTCAGTGGAGCTGGCAGGACGGCTCTGCCGATACCGCCTTCATCGCCGGCGCTCCGGGCCTCTATTGGCTATCTGCCCGCGACAGTTGCGGCAGGGTGCAAACCGACAGTCTCCTCCTCAGTTTCGTTCCGCCGGCGCCCGGCCTGTTTAGCGCCAGCCATATCTGTCCTGGCGACACCCTCCTGTTTGGAGGTCAGACCATTACCAGCGCCGGCCTGTATCTGGCGCCCGCCGCTGCCTGCCAACACCCCGACACCCTGCTCGTAAGCCTGTGGCAGCCCTCCTCCAGCACCGACACCTTAGCGCTTTGCTCCGGCGAAACCCTCCTTTGGGAAGGTCAGACCCTCTCGGCCCCCGGCCTGTATACCCGCACTTACGCCGACCGCAATGGCTGCGACTCGCTGCGGCGCGCCTGGGTCGTCGCAGGCCAACCCATAAACACCCGCCAAACCCTGCGCATCTGCCAGGGGCAGTCGGCCATAATATTTGGCCAAACCGTCGCCCAGCCCGGGCTCTACACCCGTACCTTTAATGGCGCCAACGGCTGCGACTCGGTGCATACCGTCCAGCTCATCGTTGAAACCCTCACCCTCGAAGTAGCCATCTTCTACACCTGCACCGGCAACCAGGGCATCGTGGCCGCCGCCATTGTCGAAGGCGGCATCGGGCCTTATACCTATGAATGGACCGTCAGGGGCGGCGAAGACGGCAATGTCGACAACCTCGACCCCGGCATCTATGGCGTCACCGTCACCAGTGCTTCCGGCTGCTCCGTCAGTACCCTCTTCACCGTCGAAGAAGACCCTGGCTACTACCTCG